>CAYWTC010000001.1:0-54611 GCA_964461165.1 uncultured Candidatus Saccharibacteria bacterium
GTGCTATTTTGGATAAAAATAAGGTGTACTACCCAGATGAAGCTCGTGCGCAGGCATCCGGACGGACATTATCAAAACTTTGCAAGTAAACTACCGTTATCCACTTTGCTGTGTGCTTGTTTACACCTACACTGTATCTATATGGCAAAAGGAAATCATTCACAACGAAAAGAAGCAAAGAAGCCTAAGAAGGTAACAAAATAAACCCAACAGGGGTACTGCAAACTCTGGTATAATGAGCCGCATGATAGTATCTCCGCGGTTACGTTATGCTCTAGAAGAGGCATCACGTCTTCACAGACACCAAACACGAAAAGATGCACTGCACACGCCGTACATAAGCCACCTTGTTGGCGTTATGCTTATTTTGTCATCTGTAACAGACGATGAGGATATTCTTATCGCTGGACTATTGCATGACAGTCTTGAAGACGTACCAGAGTACACCGAAGATCTCCTCCGAGACGCGTTTGGCGACAGAGTAACCTCAATTGTCATGACCGTCACCGAAATAGGTAAGCTTCACGATGTCTATACACCATGGAAACAGGAAAAGGACATCTATTTACAGCAGCTTGACGCGGGAAGCGATGAGGCATTACTTGTCTCCCTTGCGGACAAAATCCACAATGCAGAAAGTTGCACCGTCGATGCACGACAACAAGGAAACTCGCTTGACGGTGAACGTTTTACTTCTTCACCAGATGAAAGGATGTGGTTATATACTGAGGTGTACAATCGGGGACGCACACGACTAGGGGACGACCACGCTCTCGTCAAGATGCTACACACGACAATTACGAGATAATCACAACACTACTATGTTCGAAATCTACTTACCAATTATTGTCTCACTTTTTATTATTGAAGTGCTTTTATCAGTGGACAACGCACTTGTTAATGCAACACTTGCAGAATCACTCCCAGAACATAAGCGCGCAAAGGCTTTACGTATCGGTATATTACTCGGAGCACTTTTTAGAATTATCGCACTCTTTGCAGTCTCATATATTATTCAAAATGACTGGATCAAGCTTGCTGGTGGGGCATACCTTGTGTATCTTGCAATTAATCACCTTGGAAAGGTAGTCACCGAGTCTGGCACAACCATCACCCCAAAGACGACATTTCGGGGTGTCATTATGCAAATAGCGCTTGCGGACATTGTATTTAGTATTGATAACGTCATTTCTGCTGTGTCATTTTCTGACAACACATACATCGTCATGCTTGGCGTTGGTATAGGCGTGCTCAGCATGCTTTTTATTACGCCAATCCTTTCACGACTGATTCACAAGTACAAAGGAATGCCACAAGCAGCATATGCAATCGTAGGCCTCGTGGGAGTAGCACTTATTTGGGAAACAATATCCCACATTCATATTCCTGAATATGTAAAATTTGCATGCGTACTTGCCATTGCGATCTTTACTGTATGGTACGAACATAGCCGTCATCTTCGACGTATAAGTACGCCATTTCTTAAAGGTGCTCAATACATCATTGCGTTACCGTATGATATATATTACGCACTCCGTCACATGATACGCATGATTATTCAAAAAATATAAGAGGCTTCATCTTTGGTATACTATACAGACATGGAAGCAACTTTTAAGGACCGCTACAAAGCACTCAACACTGCACAGAAAAGAGCAGTTGATACCACAGACGGTCCTGTGATGGTAGTTGCCGGACCGGGAAGTGGAAAGACTGAGCTCCTCGCACTTCGCGTCGGTGCAATTTTACAAAATGGTACCGCGAAAGCTTCGAGCATTTTACTGTTAACTTTTACAGAAACCGCGGCGCGCAACATGCGTGAGCGTTTAGAGCGACTCATCGGTAGTGACGCGTACCGTGTAGCTATTTACACCTTTCACGGATTTTGCACAGACATTATTGGACGATATCCAGAATACTTTTTTGAGGCGACACACTTTCGTCCTGCAAGCACTCTTATACAGAGTGAAATACTTCAACATATTTTTGAACAGCTGCCACACAAACATGTTCTTGGAGGGTTCCACCCAGAACGTGGCTACGCATACCTCAAAGAAAGCCAGGGTCGTATTCAGGACATTAAAAAAGGAGGTTTGACCCCACAACACTTTAAAGAGCTGCTACAAGAAAATGAGCAGGCCTACACATCCTTAAACAAGATTCTTGCACGACACCTTCCAGAGAGAATAGGCAAAGATTCATCAATCGCCTACGAAACAATGGCGACGGAATTACAAGCTACGCAAAGCAATCTCGGAAGCATGTATGCCGCCCGCATACGACAGGCGATATCACAAGCAGAAGAAACCGAGAAAACAACCCCACTCTCTACATGGAAAACTACCTATACAGGTAAAGATGATTCGGGAAATCGTGTATTCAAAGATTTTCTATCGCTGCCAAAACTTTTTGCACTTGGCGATGTGTATGAGCTATACCAACAAGCTCTTCACAAAGAAGGGTACTTTGACTATGACGACATGATACTTCACGTCGTCGAAGCGTTACAAAAAAATATACCACTTCGAACTGAATTAGAAGAGCTCTACCAGTACATCATGGTGGACGAGTTCCAGGACACAAACAACGCTCAACTTCTCCTTGTAAAATCTCTTTCGAGTAATCCCGTTCACGAAGGCAGGCCAAATGTGTGCGTCGTAGGGGATGATGATCAGGCAATTTATAAATTCCAAGGAGCAGAAATATCAAATATTCTTTCATTTAGAGAACTCTATCGTGACGTAGAAGTTATCGTGCTTACAGAAAATTATCGATCGACGCAAAAGGTGCTTGATTTTGCACGAGCAATCGTCACACAAGGTGTGGAACGCCTCGAGACTACCTACACAGAAATACGCAAAGACCTGCGAGCAAAAAACCCACATCTAGAACCTGGCAACATTTACACACAATCATTTAGCTCTCAAGAAGAGGAGTATCTCTACGTGGCACATGAAGTGTCTCGGCTCCTTGCGGCTGGAGTTAGTCACCGCGAGGTAGCCATTATCGCTCGTGAACACAGACAACTTACAAAGCTTTTACCGTATCTCGATGCACACAGCATAGCCTATACCTACGAACGAAAGGAAAACGTTTTCGACGAGCCACACGTACGCGAACTTATTACACTGTGTGATCTCCTAGCTTCAATCAGTGGAACAACTTTTGAAAAGGACTACTTACTTCCGACGATACTTGCCTTTCCATTTTGGGGTATTGATAGGCTGAGTATTTGGAGAATTGCGGAGCACGCAAAAAGTAGTAATATCTCGTGGCTTGAAACCATGCTCGCGAGTACCGATACTCACATTTCAAATATCGCAACATTTTTAATAGAGCTCGGCGTCGCATCTCAAACGACACCACTTGAGATTATTCTTGATAACCTTATAGGGAGCAAAGAGCATGTACTCATACAAGATTCCGAAGATGACGATGAATACCAAGCGACGCCATACACACTTAACCTTCATACGACGTACAGATCTCCATATAAAGACTACTACTTTAACAAAGATCTCTTACAAGATAAGAAAAGTGCCTACATTCACTTTCTGTCATCACTCAGTGAGTTTATAAAGGCGTTGAGAGAGTACAGAGAATATGAAGTACTCAAAGTGCATGACGTGATGAAGTTCGTACAAATGCATGTTGATTACAATGTCCCGCTAACGAACAAAACGTCATTTGCTCACAATGAAGAGTCTGTATCCCTCATAACATCTCATGGTGCAAAAGGGCTCGAGTTCGCATATGTGTTCATCGTATCTGTTAATGACGACATTTGGGCAGGTGGACGCAAAGGTAACAAGCTCACATTCCCAATCAACATACCTCTTGGGAGCGCAGGGGATACCGAGGACGACTTTATACGGCTTTTTTATGTAGCACTTACTCGTGCACGACACACGCTTTATATCACACACCACGCAAGCATGCTTCGTTTTTTGCAAACAAGTGATCTTCCTGACACTGACACCCCTCTGCTACCCATCGACTCTCCCGAGCTTCTCGCATCTGGGCTTCACATTTACCATGCGCCACCATTTGCACAGAATGAGCGTGCATTACTACAAAAAGTAATCGAAGGGTACATGCTCTCGCCAACACACTTGAATAACTTTTTGGACCTCACAAAAGGTGGTCCACTTATGTTCCTCGAACATAATCTCCTACGCTTCCCACAAGCAAAGACGGCGAGCAGTGTCTATGGAACAGCGATTCACAAAGCATTAGAAGAAGCTCATGTGTACGCTACCACCCACAAGAGTGCACCTCCGCAAGATGCCCTCATAACAACATTTACAAAAGAATTACACCGGGGACGTCTTCAAGATTTTGAAACTACCAAGCTACGAGCTCGTGGAGAAAAAGCTTTGAAACAGTACTATGACCTTAACCATACAACATTTAATGGGGCTCACATAGTGGAGCTTAACTTTGCAAAGCAGTCAGTTCACCTTGATGGAGCACTGCTTACCGGAAAGATAGATAAGATAATCGACTACGGTGACGGCACCTGGGGAGTGATGGACCTTAAAACAGGAAAGGGGTTTGACGCTTGGGAGCAGTCAGGAATGACTTCGTACGACAACATAAAACTACATCACTATAAACATCAGCTTATGATGTACAAACTTCTCGTAGAAAATTCTCGTGACTACGCTACTCATAGTGTCATACGTGGGTCACTTGAATTTGTAGAAGAAACAAATGAAACTGGTGGCATACAAGAGCTCGTGCTTCCGCTTACATACAAAGATGCCGCTCATGACCTGGTGCGATTCAAGCAGCTCGTACACGCAGTGTATACAAAAATAACAACGCTTGATTTCCCAGATACAAGTTCATACGAACCAACACTAGAGGGGATACAAGCATTCGAAGATGATCTGATCAAAGGAGTGGTATAAAAAGAAAGCAAGGCGCCGTGGCGCCTTGCGAGAAGGGTATGAACAGTCTTCCTCATGCAACCTTCAAATGCATGAGGAAATGGTCTGGAGGAACCACACCGGTTCTGGACCAGGTGTAGATCTTTGTCGCACCGCCGTGCTCCAGAAAGTCCTTGATAGTGAGAATCCCCACCTCAGCAAGTTTGCGCACCGTATACGATGACGCAAACACACCGATTCGGACAAGTTGAACGAAAATGTGATTCCAAAGCAACGCGCCCGCGCGGTCCACAGACGCCCTCATCTCTTTGATTTCAATGAGGGTAAGAGGCGACCACTCGCCTGTGCCAGTGGCAACTGACCAATCTGCAAGCAGCGCCGTCACACGGCCCATAGCAGTGTGAACTGATCTCCGAATAGCCAGGTAATCGGCTGTCATGACTAACTCCTTTTCTTTCAAATGATATTTCTCGTCGCAAGCGGCGACATCGCACGCAGCGCAATATAGCGCAGCCCTGTGACATGGCCAATGAGGGCAGCAACCTTTTTCTCGGACCTTGCACGCAGCATGTCAGTCACCATAAGGTGGTGACCGTCAGCGAGGCCTTCAAGCGAGATGTCTTCCAATCCCGGTTGACGCAGCACAAGATGTACCTTGCGCCGCAAGATATCAACCACTGCATCGAGATCATCTTGGTCGGGAGCATTTGTTTCTGCCTCATTGAGAGCGATCATGGCATGCAAGAGCGCCTGCAAAAGCTTGCTACCTTCCAAGGTTGAGGTTGGCACAACAGAAGCATTCTCGTTGTGCATTTCAAGCACCACAATTTTGCGCAGGTCGCGACTTGCCGACATGGCCATGCGGACTTGTTGGTACGGAGCATTGATGAAACCACGAAGCGTGGTCACACCAACCCCTTGCTCAACCCTTGCCGCAATCAGCTTTGTCATACACCCGGTGAGGGCAATGTCAGATGCCTCACCATTCAAGGCAACATCGCGGGCATCCGCCATAACCTTGATCAAATCAATGAACTTGCTCACATCAATGAGTCTCATCGTGTTGGACCCTGAAAGCAGGATGAGTGCTTTCTTGATACCCCGATACAGCGCAGCTGCAAAAGCCGCGTTTGATCCAATGAACGTCGTTGCCATAAGGCCTCCGGATTAGATTAAATGAAATGAAAAAAACAACAAAGAATAGCCATATACAACACTACAACACAATTGTCGTATAGTCAACGTTTTTAATCTCCTGATATACTTATCGTCATGGCAGATAAATACACCGCAGTGTGGGTATCACACTCATCAATGGGAGACTTTCTTAAGTGTCCACGATTGTACTACTTACACAATATGTACAAAGACCCTCAAACAGGGCGCAAGATGTCTATAGTCACCCCACATATGTCGCTTGGTATCGCAGTACACAATGTGCTCGAGGGCCTTGCAAACTACCCAGCGGGTGAGCGTATGAAAAGGGATCTTCGTGCCACATTTGAAGAAGAATGGCTACACGTTGCGGGGATACGTGGTGGTTTTACATCAGAGACCGAAGAAGAGACATTTAAACTACGCGGCAAGGAGATGATTAATACCGTCATCAAAAATCCACGCTTTCTCACCAACAAACGAATTAAACTTCCGAAGGAAAAAATGAACCCAAACTTCTACCTCTCCGAGGACGATAACATCATTCTTAATGGTCAGGTGGACTGGATAGAATACTTACCTGACGACACACTTCATATTGTAGACTTCAAAACTGGTAAGCATGAAGAAAAAGAAGGTTCACTTCAGCTACCTATTTATCTCCTCCTCTGTAATGCGCTACAAAAAAGATCTGTCAGCAAAGCAAGTTACTGGTATCTCGAGAGTGATTCTGTGGTAGAGAAAGACTTGCCCGATATTTCCCAGGCGCGCCACGATGTCTACCAGCTTGCGATTCAAGTCAAAGAAGCTCGTGATAAAAATATATTTATATGTCCACGGGGAGATGCTGGATGTATTCACTGCACGCCATATGAAAAAATTCTTCGATGGAGAAAGGATTCGTCGGTTGCCGGGGTAACATCTGTTGGTGTCGGGGGATTTAATCAAGATATATTTGTGGTGAACAATTCGTAAAACACCGTGTATACTATATATATGAACTCACTCATTACATACTCATGGTATTCACAACTTATCAAACCAGACTGGGCACCACCAGCATGGATCTTTGGTCCAGTGTGGGGCATTCTCTACACCATCATCGCTATTTCTTTTGGCTATGTGCTGTATCAAGCATGGAAAGGTAAGTTACCCACGAAAGCACTGCTACCGTTTGCGCTTAACCTTCTTTGTAATATTGCATTTTCTCCTCTGCAGTTCGGACTTCAAAGCAACATACTAGCTGCGGTCGATATCATACTTGTCCTCGGAACCCTTGTATGGTTTATGACGACCATCTGGAACAAATATCGATGGGTTGCACTTGTGAATATTCCTTACCTCCTCTGGGTATCCTTTGCGACAGTTCTACAGCTTACTGTTACATATCTTAATTGGTAGTACCGACGATAACATTCAAGAAAAGCACTCGTGCACGACGGCTTTCGCTGCGAATTCAAGCACCTGCACATATCACGGTAACGGTACCGAACCGTATCAGCATTGCTACGGCTGAACGTTTTGTTGAGAATCATAGAACGTGGATACAAGAACACGTAGAACGTCTTAGTCTGCGAACTACCGTCCACATACCTTCACACACACAAAGTGAGGTCGCGGCGTATAAACAGGAGGCTCTTGTGTATATACAAAGTCGCCTCGCTCACTTTAACCAGACGTATCATCTTTCGTGGAACAATGTTACGGTAAAATCTTTGCGTTCACGATGGGGGAGCTGTTCGCAGAATAGAAATCTATCATTTAGCTACAAGCTTGCTCTTCTTCCGCGTGAACTTGCGGATTATATTATTGTGCATGAATTATGCCACCTCAAAGAGATGAATCATTCACCATCGTTTTGGAATCTGGTGGCGATAACACAACCAGAATACAAATCATACAGACAACAACTACGTTATATACACTAAACTAGTTTTGCTTATTTTCTAGCAATTATGTAGGATAGCGATGGACAATATTGTTCACCTTCTCAACACACAAGGAACTGAATTATGTCAGCATATAGCGCTTCCGGGGTCAACTACCAGCAACTCGACCCGGCAAAGATCATTTTTCAAAATGCGGCGGCTGCAACCGAGCTGCTCACGAGAATTGAAGCTCTGACGAGGCCGCTCCCGTGGACACGTGGAGAGAGTTGCTTTCTGCATCGTATCGACGGGAGCGATCTCTGTCTTGCCCATGTACACGAGACACTCGGCACGAAAAACCTCGTGGCAGATGCCATGGAGCTGCTCACCGGCAGAAACTACTACCACGGCATCGGACAGGACGGTGTGGCCATGGTGGTAAACGACATGATCACCCTCGGGGCTCTGCCGATCTCAGTCGCAATGCACCTCTCTGCGGGGTCCTCTGCCTGGTTCAAGGACTTAGACCGGGTTACCAATCTTGCACAAGGGTGGGCGCAAGCCTGTGTGTTCGCAGGAGCTACATGGGCAGGCGGCGAAACGCCGGCACTGACAGACATTCTCATGCCAGATGTCTGCGAACTGTCCGGATCAGCTCTCGGTGTGGTGCATGAAGATCACATCATGAACCCACTTCATTTAGAGCAGGGGGATGAGATGGTTTTCCTCAGCAACCCCGGCCTCGGAGCGAACGGGTTCACGCTTGCTCGCGAAATTTCATACCTTCTTGACGAAGGATATCTGACAAAGATCGACAACGATGGCACGACCTACGGCGAAGCCTTGCTCACACCAACGCCAATCTATGTATCTGCGCTGCGCAGCTTGCAACGTAACGGCCTCAAGCCTGTATATGGCGTCAACGTGACAGGGCACGGCATGTTGAAGCTGATGCGGGCGCCGCAGTCTTTCACCTACCGCGTGACCGCTCTCCCAGTGAAAACACCCGCCGTGTTTGAACGTATCCAGGACGCGAAGAAGATTTCCAAAGAAGAAATGTACTCGACGTACAACATGGGTATCGGATTCGTATTCTTTGTGAAAAACGGTGAGGCAGGTACCGCAGTAGACCTTCTGGCGAAGGCTGGCTTTGGTGCTTGGCGGGGCGGTTATGTTGGTAGGGCAGGCACCAAACAGGTAATCATTGAAGAGCTTGGGGTTGTATACAAAGGAGCTCAGCTCAGCATTCGTTAACGTCAGACCAAGAATCTGACACAGCAAACATCGGCCGCGCTTGCGCGGCCGATTTTATATTACTTGCAAGAATAAATTATTGAGTAGTATACTCATATCTACAACATCATAGTTGTTATCAAGAGTGTGGAGAGAGATTTGGCTCTATGACCCACCAGCAACCCTCAGTAATGAGTAGGTGCTTCCAACCCCGAGACGGGGAAAGATAATTTTGTCTTTCTCTCCACGGGCTTGTGAGAGTTTTTTTATTTGTACTTAACACTTACCTCATCATGAGAAAAACAGCAGAATGTGTGAGCCCTGGACACCCAGACAAGCGATGTGACTTTATAGCAGACAGTATTTTAGATGCGTACACCGCAATTGATAAAGATAGTCGTGTAGCGATGGAAGTGATGGGAGGACATAACCTTGTTACCATCAACGGCGAAGTAACGTCTCGTGCGACACCGGACATTGAAGCCGTAGTAAAAGCTATTGTAGGTGACGACTACCGCGTAATCGTCAACATTGTTGCTCAGAGCCCAGAAATTGCCCGTGGCGTGGACACAGGTGGTGCAGGTGATCAAGGTATCATGAAAGGTTACGCAACGAGTGAATCAAGTACGCTCATGCCTTTGGAATATGACCTCGCACGAAATCTATGCCAGAAAATTTATGCAGTATACCCCTATGACGGAAAGACACAGGTGACGATTGAAGGGGACAAAGTTACTACGGTGGTGGCAAGCTTTCAGAATACAAAAAACGATGAGCTACTTGCACTCGTGAAATCTGTGATCACTGCGGATGAATATCTCATCAACCCGGCAGGCGAATGGACACAAGGTGGCTTTGATGCAGACACAGGACTATCTGGCCGCAAACTCATCGTAGATAACTACGGTCCAGAAATCACCATCGGTGGTGGGTCATTCTCTGGGAAAGATTATACAAAGGTAGATCGTTCTGCTGCATATATGGCACGACGTGTCGCAGTAGACCTCCTTCGTTCACGAGGGGCCACAGAAGTGTTTACCAAGCTCGCGTATGCAATCGGTAAAGCAGAACCAGTCATGGCAGTCGCAGTAATAGACGGAGTAGAAGAAACAATCACGGGGTACGACCTCACGCCACGAGGCATTCGTACTGCGCTTGATCTTGATAACGTCAAATATATCGAGACGTGTACCTGGGGACACTTTGGAAGAAACTTTCCATGGGACAAGTAAGGGTTTAAAACATCTAGTTAAAAAATAATGCGCGGCACCCAGAGGGTGCCGCGCATTATTTTATATACTTATCCACAACATTTTTCTTGCATTAGAACAAATGTTCTACTACACTGCATGCATGGAAGATAGCCTTGCAATCACAACATTTTTTAATGAACATAACCGTATGCCCACCTATGAGGAGATGAAAGACCTCTTTGGTGTCGCCTCAAAAAATACTGTCTCATACCGAGTGGATAAACTAATCGAGCAAGGGATACTCGAAAAGTACGCTGGCAAACTATCCCTCGTGCAAACAGGGTCCGTCATGCGCCTCGGTACAGTACAAGCAGGGTTCCCCACTCAGGCAGAAGAGTACACCGCAGAGCTCGTATCACTTGATGACTTCCTCATCGAACGAAAAGAATCTACCTACATGCTCGAGGTGCAAGGTGAGTCGATGATAGATGCCGGCATTATGGAAGGAGATCTCGTCCTCGTCGAACGTGGACGTACACCACGAAAAGGAGATATCGTACTAGCCCTTGTCGACAATGAGTACACACTCAAATACTTAGAAACAGAAAAAGGTCGCCCCGTGCTAGTACCAGCAAACAAAGCATTCAAAAAAATCTACCCCAACCCAAACACACTCCGCATCGAAGCAATATTAAAAGCAGTTATTAGAAAATATCGATAATCATATGTCACCACGATCAACACACCGAGCAATCATACGAGTCACCACCACAGGCAAACGAGACTCTCGCGTTAACTACAGTCGTCGTATGTATGCAATCATTCGCAAGTACACACCGGACGTAGCAGAGGGGAATACCAATGAATGCTTTGCAGATCTCACAGGACTACGCACATTTTTCAAAATGACATATGCAGAAATAGCAGAAAAGATACGCGAAGATGTAACTCAGGAACTGGGTATTACCTGCACACTTCGCATAGCAACTACAGATGCATATGAACAAGCACGTCACACGTCCAAAAAGGAGCGAAGTGTATCAACATACAAAGAGATTAATTCACTTTTCTCAGGACGCACATCCGCTCGACGAGCAGTACACACTCGCACAAATTTTAAGAAGCTTTCAGTGCCATTTATAGGAAAAGTCTCATAATATGAGCTTTACGGTGGTCTTTTTATAGATATCACCAGGAACTATTTACATTATTTATAATGTGTGTTAGGATTGCTCGCAGGTTTGTACATTGAATCACTCCCGTCCGCAAGGATTGGAACTTGATGTGCTTGCCGACCTTTGCCCCTTAAACCGTCATATCGACGGAGAGGGGTTGTGATTCTACAAGGAAAAAGGAAACACATGAACCCGAACCTGAAGACCTCCGCCGCCTTTCGCCAGAGCCTGATTTCTGGGGCAATTTTCGCGGCAGTTGCTGCGATCGTGACTGCTTCCGGCCAGGTGATGGCGGCGGCGGCCAACCCGGACACCACCGACAAAACCATGTCGCTGGCGGTTGGTCAGGCACGTACCGCACTGTCGGCGTTTGCTGACACCATTGCGCACTGCAAAACCGAGGAAATCGCCAAGGGCGATGCCTACGCCCCGATTGATCACACCCTGCTGACGCAGGACGTGATCGACAGCCTCGGCGAGGGCGGCTTTGCCAAGCGTGGCACGATGCGGTTGGTGATTACCTTCCTCCACAAGGAAGGTGAGCCCACTTTCCAGCGCGTCGAGGAAATCGCCAATGTGGCCCTCGGCAAGCTGACCCTTGCGCTGGACGAGATCGAAGTCGTTGGCAATGGCGACCAAGCAGGCATGCTTGGTGCCAGCCTGAAGTTCAGCCACGCAGTGGCTGGCATGATGGCAGACCTGACGGCAACGGCAACGCTCATTGCGCAGGCTGATCTGATTGCCAACGACTGGTCCTTTGTGCCTCTGGCGTCGGCACACGGTGTCATGACCACCAACCTGGTCGGTGGCATGCCGAAAACCGATGCAGGCATCGACGACATCCGTAGCAAGACGACGGATCCGGGTAACGTTGGCACTGCGCAGGCCGATCAGCTGGCCACGGCCACGTAATGCGGCCCCGGGGTTTCGATCTCCGGACTAGGCACCTCACTTGGGTGCCTTTTTTAATACTCAACAATGTAGTTCAAGTGATACACTGATATTCATGTACACGAAATATATATTTCTTCCTCTTGGCGTCGGGGTTCTTGTCATCCTCTCTGGGTACTGGTATACGACACGCATACCATCACAGTCACAAACATACACATTTGCTTGTGCATCAGACAAAACTATTCGTGCCACATTTCACACCGATAAAGATCCTCGTGTCGACTTGGTTTTAAACAATGGTGACACTGATGTTAATTGGTCATTTTCACTACCTCAGGTTATCTCTGCATCTGGTGCAAAGTATGCAAATAGTGATGACTCTATGATCTTTTGGACACGAGGAGATACCGCATTCATACAAGACCGAGGGAATGTGACATACACTGACTGTATAACGACACAGTAGCGAAATTGACAAAAATCTGTTAGTATAGCGTTATGACATCATCGCTCTACCTCTTTGGTAAAAACCCTCTCACAGAAGCCCTCCTTGCTGTTAAGCGCGGAAAAACCGACCTCATAGGGGCGGTGTACCTCACACCCCAAGGAGAATCAGATACAAAGCTCACCGGCATGCTTCAAAGCATGAAAATACCTTTTGAGCGTGTCACACCTCAAGAAATAGAAAGCAAGGTTGGTAAAGATGCTATTCACCAAGGTGTATGTGCAGAGATTAACCAGACATCTCTTTATATGTCACTTGATACCGCACTAGCTCTTCCGGGGGAGCGTCCGGTATTTGTCCTTCTTGATGAATTACAGGATCCCCATAACGTAGGTGCAATCATTCGTTCGGCGGCGGCGTTTGGTGCTACGGCAATACTCATACCAGAATTTGACCAAGTACAAATAAACGGGACGATTATCAAAACGTCATCCGGTATGGTATTTGCTATGCCAATTGTTCGTATTGGAAATATTAATACCACACTTCGTGAGCTTAAAGATAAAGGATTCTGGACCTACGGCCTCACAGGGGACGGCGACACCAACCTTCATCAAGCATCATTCGACACTCCGTCTGTTATTGTCATCGGTAGTGAAGGTACCGGCATACGAGAAAAGACACTTGCATCATGTGATTTTAAATTATCTATCAGTATCGACAAGCGATGTGAGTCACTGAATGCATCAAACGCAGTCGCGGTAACACTCTACGAGTGGAACAAGCAGCAACGCTAATTTAAGGGGGTATATAAACAACTACATATTATGCCACATACTACAAATTCACTCGGGGAAACCATGTGGGACGTGGTTGTTATTGGAGGTGGACCATCTGGCATGATGGCCGCAGGCACTGCCGCTGCACGAGGAAAGCGTGTTCTTCTTTTAGAAAAAAATACAGCGCTTGGTAAAAAACTTCTCATCACTGGCGGAGGCAGATGTAATGTCACAAATAACAAACCTGACAACAGGATGTTGCTCGCAAAATATAAAGGAAACGACCAGTTTCTTTTTTCTGCATTTTCTCAACACAATGTTAGTGACACGCTATCATTTTTCCACGACCGAGGTATGCCAACTCATGAAGAAAACGAAGGGCGTATGTTTCCCGTATCAAACTCCTCACAATCTGTATATGACGTACTCTATGCATACATGAGCAAGCACGGTGTAACTATAAGAAAAAGTAGTGTCGTGAGTGGCATTACCAAAAACAAAACGAGCGACACTTTTATCATTCACACAAAGAGTGGTAACAGCATTGAGGCACGAGCGTGTGTCGTCGCTACTGGTGGCACGTCTCGACCAGAGACCGGCTCAACAGGCGAAGGTTTTATGTGGCTAAAAAAACTTGGTCATACCATCCTAGAAAACAATGCTGCGCTGGTACCGATTGCACTTACCGACACATGGGTGCCTATTATTAGTGGTCTATCACTTCCAGATATCAAGCTCACGACATTTCAACATAATGTAAAACAAGAAAGCTACAAAGGTAAGCTTCTCTTTACTCATGTAGGCATCAGCGGACCCATGGTACTTAATATGAGTAAAGACGTCGGTGAACTTTTAAAATATGGCGACGTTACCTTAGCGCTTGACCTCTTCCCGATGATTGATGTAAGTGCCCTCAAAGGGCGACTACAGAATCTTCTTGTCGAAGAGAGTAACAAGAAAATAAAAAATGTACTACCACAATTTGTACCAAGCTCACTTGTCACTCAGATTCTCATGCTTGCTGGTGTAGACGGTCAAACATTTTGTCATAGTGTTCGTACAGAAGAACGTGTCAAACTTATTGCTACCATGAAAGCACTACCACTTCATGTGAAGGGTCTTCTTGGCAAAGAAAAAGCTATAGTCACCTCAGGTGGTGTAGCACTCACTGAGGTAGACTTCAAAACAATGGAGTCACGATTAGTGCCTGGGCTCTATATTATCGGAGATGTACTTAATATTGACCGCCCGTCTGGCGGGTACAGCTTGCAGCTTTGTTGGACAACAGGGTTCGTAGCAGGGACACACTGTTAGCTTGATCTTGATCACACACTCATGTAGTGTAGAGGGTATCTGTTGCTTTACCGTTACAAGAAAGGAGTGAGTATGGACCGACACGACATATATAGAGCCGCACTTCTTTCTTACACGCACAGTGTTGGCAAAAAGGAGTACGAACAAACTATGAACGTTTTGTACCACGCAGTGTTCCTGTCACGATGTGGCCACGGACCAGGCGACACGACCGCGCTATGCCTAGCATTACCAATCATTCAAATCGTAGTGTTTGGTATCGCAGATCATGAAGTGCGGACAAATGGACAAAAGCTGGAAACATTTCTAGATCGACTACCAATGAAAGCAGTCGAATACATCTTTGGTGGAGACGATATGTTTCGCATCGTACGTCGCTTCGAAGTCCAGTACAAATTCATCACTGCTGTCATCCCGCCATATCTAATGTACTAGCGTCCTTTACGGGGCGCTCTTTTTATTTCATATCCCTAAATCGCTTTCCTGGATATCTGAAAAAGAATACGGGGATAAGCACGAGGGTGAGTATCATCGCAAATGATAGTCCGAACATAATCGCGAAGGCGAGGGGGCCCCAGAGTGCAGACACTCCTGCAAGCGGAATCATTCCAATAACTGTCGTAACCGTTGTAAGGAAGATTGGGCGAAGTCGTATCGCAGATGACTCTACAATCGCATCACGCAAAGACTCAGGTGTACCGTGCTCTTTGTTGTTATCTAGTCTATGAAGAATAGAGTCAAGAAGAATAATCGCATGGTTTATGATCACACCAGCCAATGCGATAAGTCCAAGCATTGATGAAAATGAGAGTGGTTGACCAGTAACAGCCAGTCCACCAAGAACTCCAATGAGAGACAGTGGGATAGCGAGAAGTAAGTAAAACGAATATCTGAATGAGTTAAATTCAAGTACAAGAATCGCAAGCATACCAAGCATGCCAGCAAGGAGCGCGAGCCCCATTTCTGCAAAGGTACGATTCACTTCTTCATTATCTCCACCATATGACACTGTCACAGTATCCGGCAGGTTAAGTAATGCTTCCTGCTTTTTAAAGTCATTTACAATTTCAATTGCATTCCCGGTACTCGTAAGCTTGCTCGTGACCATTGCGATGCGTTTTTGATTCTCATGCTGAATGACTGCACGTGATGGTGCTATCTTCGTTTCAATCAGTGAACCAAGAAGCACTGTACCTGTGGGTGTCACAATGGGGAACTGTTTAATACTATCAATCGTTGTCTTAATCGTGTCTTCTGGATTAACAAACTCTGCATTAAGATCAGCCTTTACGATGACATCAATATCATTTGACTGTTGTTTTATTGTCGTCGCTGTTACACCAGACACTGCTGTGCGAAGTGTTTGAGCAATCGACGCCGCAGAGAGTCCGGCTTGAGTAGCCTTTTCTTTGTCGACAGTTATTTCAAATTGAGTTCCGTCGTCACGAAGAGATGTCGTAACATCAAGCGTACCAGGTAGTGATGTGAGTAACGTCTCTGCTTTATCCGCAGCCTGTGCGAGCTCGTCTAAGTTATCTCCCACAAATTTAATCACCACAGGGTCACTACTTGGTGGACCATTATTTGACTGTCCAACTTTGACGTCAGCCGATGTGATTGGGGCTAGATCCTCACGAAGGACATCAACGATCTCTGTCGATGATAACTTTCGCTCTTTGTACAGAAGCACGGTAATATTTGCGAGTTTTGACCCTGCACTTGAACCATTTCCAGAAAATGCAGAACTACCTCCAACTGTTGTTACAAAGGACTGCACATGAGGACTTGCATAGAGGATCTCCTCAACTTCACGTACAGAAAGGTCCGTGAGGGCAAGCGGCGTTCCTTGTTTACGTTCGACGGACACAATCACAAAAGATTGATCGTCCTGAGGGAAAAACGCTACTTTCACAAGTCCTGTAACAGGGAGTGCAATACTAAGAACAAACGCGAGTGCGAGTCCTGCCAAAAATCGGTTCTGATTTTTACGACTATCAAGCAGTGACCCTAGGAAGTTTTTATACCATGTAGCTGCTTTATGTGACCACGCTTCTTGTATGTCTTCAAAACGGCTTTTATGGTCCTTAGTGAGGAGGATCGCCAAAAGTGGTACGAAACCAAGTGCTACCACAATAGACGCAAGGAGGACGAAAATAATCGTAAATGGAATAGATGCAATAAACTTGCCAACCACACCAGACAAGAAGAAGAGTGGAGCAAATACAGCTACTGTCGTCATCGTTCCTGCAATAAGCGGCCATGCGTACTCTTTAATTGTTGCAACCGCTGCATCGTACGCATTCCCATATACTTTTGTACGCGTATGTATTGCTTCTGCGACCACAATACCAGAGTCAACCAAGATACCGATAGCAAGAATAAGTGAGAACAGTGAGATAAAGTTAATTGTGTTCCCAGATAGATAGAGCCCTGTGAATGCAATCACAAATGAAAGCGGTATTGAAAGCCCGGCCACGAGTGACTCGCGCCATCCGATAGTAAGGAAGAGTACCAACATCACAAGGATTACCGTTTCAAACCCGACACGAGTAAGTTCTTTCAAATCCTTTTCGACTTGTTCACCACCATCAAATGACACGACAACCTCAGCTCCTTGAAGTTTTGTTGCTTTTAAATCTTCTATCTTTGCACGAAC
Organism: uncultured Candidatus Saccharibacteria bacterium; assembly: GCA_964461165.1. Taxonomy (GTDB): domain Bacteria; phylum Patescibacteriota; class Minisyncoccia; order Phycocordibacterales; family UBA5272; genus UBA11704. Next base: position 17,605 of record CAYWTC010000001.1, read on the forward strand.
GTCGCGAGCAATTTTTGTCACGTCGCCACCTGATTTTTTATACACATTCAGCGTCAAAGCATTTTGTGATGGCTGACCATTCACAGAAACGCGAGAGAACGTCCGTGGTGCCTCAAGACCGTCTGCGATGAATGCAATATCTCGGAGGTATACAGGAACACCAGAGGGTGACTGAATAGTGATCTGTGGTATTTCTGATGCTTCGTTGATAGCACCATCAAGCTTAATAGGGTAATCAATATCTGATACGGTAATGTTTCCTATTGGAAATGACACGTTAGCAGATTGTAGTGCTGCAATAACTTGACCAAGCGATATGTTGTATTTCGCAAGCTCTGTCTTACGTACAACAACCTGAACTTCTCGATCTCGTGTACCCGATGTCTCGACTTTTGATACACCAGATACTTTCTTCAGCTCTCGTTCTAGGTCGTCCCCAAGAGCAGTAAACCCAGCAGGGGAGAGGTCCTGAGAAATAGAGAGTATGAGCATTGGCTGGTCGGCAAAGTTTATCTTTGTGACCATTGGCTCAGTAGCGTCGTCTGGTAAATCTCCCTTACCTTTATCAACAGCATCTTTAAGATTCTGAATTGATTTTTCAATATCTGCTGATGCAATAAACTGCGCAGTAATAACTGATACACCTTCTGCAGATGACGATGTTACTTTATCAATATTTTCAATGTTGGCAATGTCATCTTCAAGCTTGTCTGTAATCAATGTTTCAACATCTTGCGCAGAACCGCCACGGAGCACCGTAGAGACAATACCCACAGGGATAATAACCTCAGGTGATGACTCCTTAGGAATACCGACGAGTGAGTACATACCCATACTGATGAGTGTGAACATGAGCATGTATGTAAATGCTCGTTTTTTGAGAAAAAATACCCAGAGATTATGCATATATGTGGTATGTGTTATTAAATTATTCTTGTACCGTTACCGTAAGATTCGCTTTAAGTCCTCTAGCGTCGACAACAATTACCTCAGAACCACTAAGCCCAGACGTGATTTGAATTTGATCACCCAAAATAGCACCTTCTTGTACAGGGATGGCAACGAGTGTACTTGATGCACTCACCGTAAAGACGAAGGCACCTTGGGGTGTCAGTTTAAGAGCAGAGAGGGGGACTTTGACTGGCCCTGATACCGCCTGTGTAACCGCAGTACTTTTTGTTGCACCTATAACGACATGCACCGACTGGCCGTTCACGAGTGTGGCAGCTTTATCTGTAATACCGATACGCACCTCTATTTTCTTGGTACGAGGGTCAATCGCTTGAGCTTTGCGGGTAATTACACCGTTAAGTGTGTCTTCGATCTTTACAGGATTACCAACGGTAATACGTCGAGCATCTTCGTCCGTCACATATGAAATAACTTCAAGCGCTCCATTATTAGACACAACTGCTACTTCGGCAAATGAAGTTACAAAGTCGCCAGTCTCAATCGAGAGTGAGTTAAGTGTGCCTGTAATCGGGCTGCGAATAATTGTTTTTTCAAGACGAGACAGTGCTGCATTGTATGCACCGAGAGCTGACTTTACCGCAGCATCAGATGTTGCAATATTTGCGTCGCCTGAGGTGACAGTTTTACCAGATATTTCCTGTGCAGCAATACTTGATGTGAGAGCAGTCTTGGTAAGTGTTAGTGATGAAATAGTACCTGAAATAGATCCACGAGCTACACCAACTGAAGCCTTTGCAGCATCGAGCGCTGCCTGAGAAAAGGTACTATCCGGTAATGCTTTGTTGTACGCAGTAGCCAAGTCATCAAGGTACAGCTTAATCGTTTGAGACTCTTTCAAAATCACACCGACTTCTGTTACAAGATCACTTGATGAAGTAAGTGTTTTGTTACGTGCCTCTCTGGCGAGAAGCATGACTTCGATACTTTGACGCTTTGTTTCAAGAGAGTTTACCAACGACTGGTCCGGAACAGACGGTAGGAAGCGTATATCAATATTATCAGCATTACTATATCCAGCTGTCGTTTTGACACGGATAACATCGTCCATAGTTGTATACGCACTTGAAATTGTGTTCAACGCTGTTGACTGTGTATCACCAAGAGATGTATTTGTTGTGCCTGAGTTAATACGGGCAATATCTCGCGACGCACGTGCTGCATCGTAAGCTCCTTCTGCTTGAAGCATTGATGCTCGTTCGCCAGAGTTTTCAATCTCTGCAATAATCTGTCCTGCAATAACAGTATCTCCAAGACGCTTATATACTTTTGTGAGCTTACCTGACGACTCCGAACGAATCGTAGCTTCACTTGTAGAAGTAACGATACCAACAAGAGGGAGGTCTGTATCTTTATTCGTAAGGTCCGAGACAGAGGCGATTCGCACAAGAGGGGTCGATGTAGCAGTAGATACTTCTACCACGTCACCACCAAATGATCGCACCGCAAGAACCACGACAAGTACCGCTGCTGCTGCGACTCCTATCTGCGCATATCGAGAGAGCTCTTTATACCATGCAGTAAGCTGAGTAATAATACCTCGAACATAATATATAATTTTTTGTAAATGTTTGTTCATATAATTGAAAATAATTGTTTGTATATAACCTACTTCTTGGTGAGAAGTGAGCTTAGTACGGCTGTGAAGTTTTTCATAATTCCATCTCTGTCTTTTTCTTTAATACACATAAATATGTGATCGAGTTCTGTATCGATAACCTTTCGAGCGTGTTCAAAGACTTTTGTACCTTGTGGTGTTATTTCAATACTGTGCTTGCGGCGATTCTGAGGGTCTTCTTTACGTGACAAAAGTCCGAGCTTTACGAGCGTAGAAATATGTCTACTAACCGTAGCCTCAGTAAGATAGAGATGGTCTGCAATTGCTGACTGTGAAACAGGGGCGCCTTCACCACACTGAAATCCGACCAAAATCATAAATTGAGAAAAAGAAATTGATTTTGATTTCAAAAGGGCATGCTCTAAATGTTTTTGAACCAAAAAATACATTTGATGTACCGAGTACATGAATGTTTTTGAGAAGTCGTGCTTATGAGCTGGACAAACTGCTGATGAACGTATCATGGTGTCATTATACCACAGACCGTAATTATTAGCAAGCTAAGTGTTTAGAGATAACAGTACCCCGAACCATGCCGGTTCGGGGTGTTTATTTTCTGCCGCAGATGTGCAGACCTTACTCCTGGGTAGTAACCTCAGTCTCGGGTGCAAGCATTCGAACTTCTTCAAACGTAGAGTCCTTTTGTCGCGTCGAGATATGAATTTCTCCCCAGCCGCACGACCGCACGTAGCTTAGAAAATCTGGATGAATTACTTCCTCATTCAAGATTCCTTCGGTACTAAACAGTCGATACAAGCGTGTCGAGCCTTTTCGTGCGCTCACGATAATCATGACGGCAACTACCTTTGTGTTGCCGTCAACAGCCTCACGCACTTGGCTTCGAGTGGGGATGTGATACCCACTACAAGCACTACGGCAATCTCCTACACCGTTCGGTAATATCAACGCTAAGATTTGCATATCTAAGATTCCTTTTATATATCACCCACCACAGATCAACCGAGGTACATAGTAAGTGAGTACGTATCGAAAGTCAAAGAAAAGAAAAACACCGCCGAAGCGATGTTTCAAACAGGTCGCACACTAGCGACACCCCAAACTACTTGGGCGCGGTTGATCCTGGCACAAACTCCTGATGCCGAAACGCTCCAACAAGCCTGGCAACATAGACCGTCATATGCGCCAGCGCAAGCCGCGCCTTGACGTTCTCAGGGGCTCTCACAGCTGGCACAACATCTGCTTCGTAGGCGTCCCAATATGAGCGCGCCACGAACGTCACTGCGCGCTCGGTGCTCGGCTCTAGGTGCACCACGTGACAGTAGTTGCAGTCGTCATTTGCAGCTCGCGCTACACGCGAAGCTGTGCCCGGGATAAACGGGTCGAGTAGATCTTTCGTCACAACAACGGTGACCGTGTGCAACTTTCCGTTTGATTTGCCCCGCGCATCTATCGCTATGACGTAGCGACTCGCCCCAGGAACCCTCATGATCTCTCGCGGGAGCTTCTGGAAGAGCTTACACAGACCTTCAGGTGACATGGTTACTGGGAGCGTGCCAATGGCGTACCCTTCAGAACCATCAACCTGAAAGCAGCCTTCCCAGTACGGGGTCACTAGCAAATCATCAAATGAAAGCTTGTCAGGTTTCTTATCTGATGGTTTTTTTTCTGACGGTTTTACCCTGATGACAAAAGGGCGACAGCGCTCACCATCTTCGCCAACAAAAGATACCAGGCCGTCTTGGTAGAGATCCGCAGAAGGAGCAAGAAACTGTTGGTCTAGTATGCGAAAAGCAGAACAAGCTGTACGCAGTACCTTGACCACCAGAACCCGCTCTTCTTGGCGAGAAGCAAAGAAAGAAAGCAGACTTCTCTGTAAACCTACCGAGAAGTCTTTCACTGAAAACCACGGAGTGAACGTGGTGCGAATAGTATCGCTCATGGGGAACCTCAACTTTCTATAAGTAAGAGGGGGGTTAAAAATAGGACTCTTAAAAACTTATCCTACAGAGAAACCTAGGCAAAGTCAATTATGTAAAAATAAACCAGAGGCCTGAGAGGGGTGACCTCGTTCTCAAACAGCGCCAGTCTCTAAAGTTTTCTGCACGCGAATTGTTATACCGTGGGAATGCAAAGTTGTGATGATATATAAAGACAAGAGAGGACAAGGGTTTTTTAATATAGGTAATGTCGCACAATATATCTTTTACGACTATAAGGTCTTGGAATTATCCACAGGTCAAGCTCTATGCCTATGACTCATAGCTTCTAACTACGTGACCCCAACTACACATAAAAACACCCACCGAGTTTCGATGAGTGTTTTATCTCGTCTATGTACTGAGTTAAAAAGCACTACGAGCTTCCAGCGACAAGCTCACAACTGTAATTCTAGCGCAACTTAAAAATCACTATATACATGCCAAGCATCAAGCCGAGCAAAAATGCTGTTAGTGTTATGAGTGCAAACGCTGCATAAGTAAATGTAATCATATGTTAGAAAGTGTATCACATTAGAAGTAGCTCATCGGATTTAAGTATCCAGCACGTGGAGCAATCGGTAGTATCAAGTATGTACCACAGACTTTACTTTTATATTCAGTTGGGCCAGTTATGTGTACCGCAGCAGTCAAGAATACAGAAAAGTGAAGATGTGGTCCAGTTGAATATCCGCTCTTACCTGAGAGACCAACTTTTTCTCCGGATACAACTTTTTGTCCTGGTGTTACAAGTATCGAAGAAAGATGCCCGTACACACTTGACAAACCGTTATTATGTTGTACCAAAACCCACTTACCGTAGGAGGCACCACGGCATGCAATGTCTGTGTCCCCTGCCCCGACGACCACCCCGTCGCGAACGGAGAGAATTGGCGTACCGATAGGTGCGGCAAAGTCCATACCGTTGTGTCCAGCACCATTATATATTTGTGGGTTTTTACTTGAGAATGGCGTGTTACCGAAATACTGTGTAATGTTTACTTTATCAAGTGGGTATCGTAATACTCCTTTCCCATATGCAGGGACCTTCGTTGGGTCAACTGGTACGTTAAGCTTTGACTCCATATCAAGCATTTCTTGTTCAAGGGCAACTTTTTTCTTTTGACGGTCTGCAAGCACTTTCTGATACTCTGATTCTTTGTTTTTTGTTTCTACAAGAAGCACATTTTTCTCCTGTTTATTTTGTTCAATCAAGCCTTTTTGCTGTGAGAGAGTATCTGTAAGTGATATCAGCTGTTCTTTGTGTTCCTTATAATTTTCTTGTGCTTCTTCTAAGTTACGCGTTGTTTCTCGTACGTCAGCCACTTTATTACCAACAGCCTGAGAAATATCCGCAGATTTTTTCAGTGCATCAAGACTTTCAAAAAGACTGTCTCTCTGCGATGACATGAGTGACAAAAGTGGCGACATGGCATCATACTGATACATCATCGAGCGAAGCATTTCTTCAAGTGCATGCTTGTTCGTATCAAGAATAGTTTTGGTCTGAGTAATCTTACCCTCTGTTAAGGTAATCTTCTTTTCTGCTTGTTCTATTTGAAGATTTGTTTTTTTAATCTTCACGAGCAACTCACCACGACGACTCTCGAGCTGTGCAAGGGCTTGCTGTAGAGTCTTTGCCTGTCCTTGAGACGACTGGACCTTTGTTGTGTACTCTTGTATTTCTTTATCAAGAGATTGTATCTGTGATTGAAGACTGTCGACACTTGCACGTAAGTCACTTGCGGTCTGAGCATATACAGACACACACGTCGTCACAATGATACCAATACACAGAGAGCAAAGAGTTCGATACATACGACCCTATGTTGTAGACATTAATGAAATAGCATCTATTCGAGCAAGTGCTTCTTCCTTGCCAAGGAGATAGCATAACGTAAAAGGATCAATTGATTTTTCTTTTCCTGAAAGGGTCATACGGAGCGGCCAGAGAACGTTTCCCTTACCATGTTCTTCCGCGTACGGCATAATGAGAGATTTAATGGTTTCAGGAGATGTATAGTCTGCCGTTTCAAGAAGTACTCGAAGCGCATGAAGGTGAATAAGAGCTTGAGAAAAACCAGCATCTTTCCATTCTATTTTTTTAATATCAAAACCATCTCCCAACTGAGGAGCTTTCACCAGGTATGCGAACTCTTCTTTTTCTATCTGAGCTATTTCACCGAAGCAGCTGATGCGATCAATAACATACGGGTACAGCTTTTCGACGAGGGTTTCTGGATACAGAGGAAGAGCTTCTTGCACACGCGCCTTTTTGTCCACAGGAGCAAGAGCTCGTATATGCTCTTTATTCATCCACAATAACTTCTCTTCATTAAACATGGCACCAGACTTGTGTATCTTTGTGATATCAAAGAGTTCGACGAGTTCTTGCTGGGTCATAATTTCTTTATCTCCTCCTGGGTTCCATCCAAGCAATGCTAAGAAGTTCATCATTGCTTCTGGTAAGAATCCTTCATTTCGATAATCTAAAATATCTTTCGCGCCGTCACGCTTACCAAGTTTCTTATTTCCTTCTGGTGCAAGGATTGGGGGTAATGTAACAAATGTCGGATGACTAATACCAAGAGCATCGTACAGTGATAAAAATTTTGGAGTTGAGGCGATGAACTCATCAGAGCGCATGATGTGAGTCACCTCCATTTCCAAGTCATCGATAATATGCGCAAAATTGTATGTTGGATATCCATCACTTTTGATAAGAATAAAATCATCCAACGCCTCCTCCCCTGCTGTGAGTTCTCCACGAACAGCGTCGTGCCAGGTATAACTTTTTACTTCAGGGACTTTAAAACGTAGTGGCTTTGTGCCGTCCCACGGGATAGTTGTCTCTGGTCTGTGATCGCGATACAGAAAGGCCCGTTTCTCAGATTCCGCTTGTGTACGAAACAAAGCGACTTCGTCTTCTGTGTACGGATCGGCGTATGCGTAACCTTTATCGATAAGTATCTGCGCGTACTTTTTATATGAGTCTAGTCGCTGTGACTGAATATACGGTGCGTGTGGCCCACCGATATCAACTCCTTCATCCCATGTTATGCCAAGCCATTTTAAAGACTCAATAATATGTGGGATAGAGCCTTCTACTTCACGAGCCTTGTCAGTATCCTCAATACGAAGAATAAATGTCCCATTATTTTTTCGCGCCCAGGCCCAGGCATAGAGTGCCGTACGGACACCTCCAACATGCATAAATCCGGTAGGACTTGGAGCGAAGCGTGTGACTACTTTTTTGTTGTCGTGGTTCATGGGTGTAGTAATTATTCTATGTGACTAAGGCTGATGCGAATAAGCTCTCGCGCAATGACTCCAGAAGCTTCTCGTGATGAAGAAAACTTTGTAGCTGCTTCGACCATACTAGCATAGAGCTCTTTATTTTTTAAGATTCTATGTACTTCTGATATAAAGACGTTTTTAGTGAAATTATTCTCTTCGAGAACTGTTGCGGCACCACGAGATGCATACGCATACGCGTTTGATCTTTGGTCGCGACTTACTTTCTCAGAAATAGGAACAATGATAGCCGGTAGTTGCCATAATCCCATTTCAAAGAGTGACGACCCTGCACGTGTAATACACAGATCCGCCTTAGGATAAAAAAGTGCTGGGTCGAGAAATCCATCAACAAAATATCTATCTTTATGTTCGTTATCTTTAAGGATTGACGATGTAATCAATCGCACATCATCAATATGAAGCGTACCCGCTTGATGCACAACGTCATACTCAGTAAGCAGTTCCGGAAGGGCGGCAATCACCGCTTCGTTGAGCGTCAAACTCCCTTGGGAACCACCGAGAATAAATAATACCGGCCTCTCCCCTACTTCTTTGTTTCGTACAAAGTTTAAAGGTGGGAGTAGTGCATCACGTATTGGTTGACCCGTCACCGCAACCCTATCCTGATGAGCAGTAAAAAACTTTGCCGCTTCAGGATACGAGAGCGCCACCCGCGATGCGAAACCACCTGCCCACATTGTCGTCCTTCCTGCCACTGTGTCACTTTCATGAACGACCACAGGGATAGACAGTAGTCGCGCAGCGAACAATGTCGGAAAACTAGCGTACCCACCCTTAGCAAATACAACATCAGGATAAAGTCGATACATAACTATGAGAGCTCGTACCATACCCCACATCGTGACAAATATATCCGTTATTGTTTCGAGAGAAAAGTATACTCGCAACTTCCCCGCAGGAACATGTACATAGGTAATACCAAGGTCAAATAGTGCTTTTTCATCGTAAGGCTTATCGGAAATAAAGTACAATTCTGGTTGTACGATTTTTTGTGCGAAGGCTTCTTTTTTAACATGATCAACAACCGCAAGTAACGGGTAAAAATGTCCACCTCCTGCTCCTGTGATGACGATTCTCATAGATTATCTTTGGTGTAGTTTATGTTGTTGTGATATTAACAAAAGGACACCGCATTCAAACATAGCTATCATGAGTGCTGTCCCTCCATGAGATACAAGAGGGAGCGGAAGGCCGGTGAGCGGCAAAATACCCATCATGGATCCTATGTTAAGGGTGCCTTGTGTCAACAAAATAGTCACAATACCAACCCCAAGCAGTCGACTAAATTGATCCTGTGCTCGTATAGAGACAGTATACCCCCTGAGACCGATAAAAGCATACAGGCCAATAAGTAGCATAGCGCCGATAAAACCAAGCTCTTCTGCTGCAACTGCAAATACTGAATCCCCTATTGGCTCTGGTAAATAGTTAAACTTTTGAACACTTTGTCCAAGACCACGACCTGTTAACCCTCCTGTTCCAATGGCAATAAGCGACTGGTTGAGCTGCCATGATGACCCACGTGGATCGTGCGATCCGTTCAAAAATGTTTTAACTCGTTCCATCATGTATGGTCTACTTGCAACCAACACACAGAAAGCGATGATAGCTGCGACGACGAGTGTGATGCAGTGTTTTTTACGAGCGCCTCCGACAAAAAAGACGACAAACGATGCAGTCATGATTACAAGGTATGTTCCAAAGTCTGGCTGAGCAAGCATAAGCGCTGATACAAGCATCGCGAGAATTGTATATGGCCAAAACCCATACTTCCATTCTTTAAAACGCGAACGATATTGTGTACAAAGCAGTGCAACAATAGCCACAAATGTAAACTTTAGCCCCTCACTTGGCTGTACACTAAATGCCCCTATATCCACCCATCGATGTGCCCCTCCGTGATAGGTAGAAAGTCCTGGAACAAACACAAGACATGTCGCGAAAAAAGCAGCTCCAAATAAATACGCTGCATACTTTTTATAGAATGCGATTGGAATACTCATACCAAGAAACATCATAAGCGATCCACCAATGAGCGCATAGATAAACTGTGTTTTAATAACCGAGTAAAACTTTACTTCATTAACAGCAAGCACGCCAAGCGCAGCTGATCCGAATATAACAAGCCCTCCGATTAAAAGGGTGAGTACTGCAATAAGAAGAGGTGTGTCTACTTTTCGAAACATGGGGAGAGCTAGCTAACAAGCACAACAACGATACCAAGGAGCGCACACATATACGATACGATCCAATATCTCATAGCGACCTTGTGCGCAGGCCACCCCTTAGCTTGGAAGTGGTGATGAAGAGGTGCCACAATAAATAATTTTCGTTTAAAAAACTTTTTCCACACAAGCTGTAATATGACAGACCCGGTGGTAGCCACAAGTGGTAGTGCGATAATTGGCAAATACATAACCGCATCAGTAAGAAACGCAATAACAGAGAGTGATAAGGATAGCGCAAGCATACCGGTTTCTGTGAGATAAAAGAGTGCAGGACTAACATTAAACCACAAGAAGGCCACAATACCTCCGACCACCACAAAACAAAATGTCGCAATATCAATCTGTCCATGTATATAGGCAATAACGCCATATGCTGTAAATATCGCAGACATCACCCCACCAGACAAACCGTCCACCCCATCAATGACTCCCGTAGAAAATGTAGCCAGCGTGACAAGTATAAAAAATAGAATAAACGCAAGACCTCCTAACATGACGTGACCGTAAAATGGTATATACACTTCTCCCAGTCCGAGCTTTACAAAGAACCACCATCCAGCACATAGTCCAAGTAGTGATACCGCACATAAACGAACCGGGAAAGATAACCCCCCACCGACATATGAGTTAAGTCGACTACCAAACGCCCCTACGACAAGCAAGTCATCGAGGCCTCCGACGATAGCTCCGACAAGCATTGCCATAAGTGGTAGCCATGTTTGATTACGAGAAATGAAATCCATTTTCTCTGTTAACACTCCTGGAAACAGTTTTGAAATAGCCCAGAAAAGAAGTGCCGTTATAAACACGGACGCCCAGACAACAATACCTCCCATACGAGGAACGGGCGCCCCTTCGTCATTGTGTAGCAGTGCAGTTATTGTAGCGTCTTTACCATCAATAGTCTTTGTAACATTTTTTTTCTTCCACAACTTATATGAGTGAAGAACTCTTCCAACAATAGGAGCAAGTATGATGCCGATAATAAATGAGACGAGCGCAGGGAGTAAGACCTTAATAGGATCGAGATGCAACATAGTACTTACCAGTATATCAAATTAATAACTTTTTCGGAGTGCTTGATACAGGGTATAAACATCGGTAAAGCGGTCCTCTCTAGTCGATCCAAGCACGACGATACAAACTGGTCGCCCAAGCGTCGGATCAACGATAATCGCTAGATTACCCCCTGCGTTATCTGTAAACCCTGTCTTTGATGCTACTGCACCAAAAAATTGATTAATTGATTGATTTGTATTTGGAATACCAGATAATGCTCTTTCTTGTGTACGCACTGTTACACGCGTATGTGTCGTTGCATCAAAAAGTTCTGGGTATGTCTGTCGCACCAGAGCCAAGAGGCGTGCGACAGTAACGGCGCTCCCTTTCCCCCCAGCAATACTTCCTGTATCAAGACCGCTTGGACTTGTAAAAAATAACTGCATCCCCTTTTCTACTGCAAGTGCATTCATTCGAGCGACAAAGACTTCTTTTCCACCAAACGTATCCGCAATGATGTCTGCCGCGTCATTCGATGAGAAAACAAGCATATACTTTAAAAGTTCGGAGAGTTTCCATGACTGCTGCGCTTGTAAGCCGAAGTCGAGATTTTTATAGGAAGGAGAAATTGTAATTGTCGCACGGCCACCTTCTTCTGAAATCAGCTTACTTGTATATGCTGTCATAATCTTTGTCAGGCTCGCAAGGGGCAACTCTTTCTGTTCGTTGTGTGCAGCAATCACCTGCCCTCCTACAATGTCGTACACAACGTACGCCTTTGCAGTGACCTGTATATCAGCAAATGCATCTGGTCGTACAAAAAACGGCGGTGCCTGCTTTTCTTTACGTAGGATTGATATATGGTCATAAGGCTGGGCAAGGTACGACAAACCAACAACAAACACAGTCGCAACACCATATACGAGAAACATATTGATATAGTCTTTCCGCGCTTTATGCAACATAGACTATGCAAGTGCGGTAAGCTTCGTCATAAATTCACTATGAATACGAGCAAAGTCTGGCAGCTCTTCAACTTTTGTCACACCAAGTAATTGCAAGGCCTCATGAGTCAGCGTGCAGACCTCACCACTTCGTGAGATAAGACCACGGACCGATAGTGTACGAATTGACTGAGAAGACTGCACACCTCGAATTGCAGATATTTGAGCGCGTGTTGGCTCACCACAATATGCCACAAGCGTGAGCACTTGAAGTGTCGCAGGTGTAAGATCTCCCTTTAATTCTTCTTTCCAAAAAAGCTCTACAACCTCGGCCATTGCAGGCTGTGTCACAATAGCGACCTCACCGTTATGTACCACGACATCAAGTCCTATATCTCGAAGCGGCTGTTGTAGTGTTGGCAATACAGCGTCGACCTCTTCTTTTGTAACATGCAAAATAGTTGCTAATGTCTCTGTGGAAATCGGCTCACCAGATAAAAATAAAAGTGTTATAACTTTTTGTAGCATATAATCATTCTATCATGATTGCACACCTTCGATCACAATATCCCCTCCTTCAATTGCTTGTTCTGCTCTCACCACACCACTACGCACAAGTTCGAGCAATGCAATAAAGTGCACGATAAGTAATTTCTTTTTTTCTTCAACACTTTGTGCGCCGTCGGCAAGCGCTTCTAGGGTAACTGTCATCGCTCCACGCACACGATCAAGGAGCCGCTCTATAACGACTTCGATACGGAGTGCCTGCTCTACAGCGACACGCACAAGCTGCTCCGGCTTTATAAATGATGCAAGCGTCAAGAGTGCTATTGATTGTAAAAATGTACCCGTGACACGAGCGTCTGGCACAAACACTGCTCCACCTTTATACATAACTCGTGAACGCGTATGCAGCGGACGCTTTCCATATATGTCACGTATATGGGACGCACCTTGGGTCATGAGCGCATGCATTTCAAGTGCGGACTCTAAATCATGAACCTGACGCTCTTCTTCCTCAGTATATTCAACATGAGGTATGAGAGACTTTACCTTCATAAGCATGAGCGTCGACGCGACCACAATAAACTGCGATACATCAAGAGATGCATCTTGTTCTAATGTCTTAATATACGCTATGTAATCATCTGCAATCGCGACCAAAGACACCTCTGTGATCGACAACTTCCTCTCGGCTATCATGTCGAGAAGTTTCGTATACGGCCCTTCAAAACGATCGAGTTTAACGTGGAATTCCATTGTTCCAGTATATAACTAGCTCCACACTCTCACAACGAATAAGCCCCTATTTAAGGACCTTAAATAACGCTGGGTCCTGGGCTCCGTCTACCTTAAACACAGCAACACCACCTAGTTTGTACAGCTTTGCTAGATATATTTTATCTGCTATTGCAAGCGCGTCCGAATACCATACAAGATATTGCTTGGTCACCCCTGGTGTAGCATTACTAGCATCGGTACTTGATGCATACGTAAAACTCAGCTCTCCTGCAACGTTACGGGTCGGTGTCACACCAATACTTTGCGCTAAGGCTTGTGCATAGTAATAGTTCATAGAACCAATACGCTTGTATGTGGTCGCACCATTGTCCTGAGAGTACTCGTACTTATATCCATACGTCGCTACTCCAACCACTATTTTCTTAGCAGGAATATCTTCAAGTGCAAGCGTGAGGACTTTACGTACCCAGGCGATATCAGACACAGGGCGATAAAGTGTCGTCGCATACCTACCTGTCAGCTGTACGTCTGTCGTCGCTTGATCGTACGCCATAATACGCACCTGGTCACATACTTTTCCAATAACTTTGTAGTCATTTGCATATTCAATACTCGCTCGTATGCTTGGAGTAAGTTTCGTATATCGAGACTCAAGTGGTGTACGAGCTTCAATCGTGCAGACAAGTTTCTTATTGTTCTTCTTAAGTCGAGCAGCTAGCTCTTGGAGAAATAATGAATACCCTTGTTTGGTCGCAGCTGTCTTATTCTCGTAATCAATATCAATACCATCAAATTTGTAGTACACAACCTCAGAAACAATCTCGTCTATGTGGGACTTCCGTTCTTGTGTGTTATTTAAAATACGCTCCATTGCAGCACCATCTGTCCAGAGAATACTTGGGTACACTCGTACTCCTTGCTTCTTTGCATCTGCAAAGAGTGTTGTCCATGGTTCTTGACGGATACGAGCAGCGTCAATAAGAGATCCTGTACTCGTCACCTCGTATGAAAAAGGACTAATTTCAGTAAATGTAGAAAGGTATGCACGTGTTGTACTTGCACCATCAGTTTTCTTCCAATACGGTATCCATGCAGCAGAAATAAATGTCGTTGCAGCATATGACTGCACACATGTACCAAGCACAAAGATTATAAGAAGAAGAGACTTTTTCATTATGTTGACTATAGCATAAAAAATACGGGCGCACAGCAAGCTGCGCGCCCGATACGTAGCACCCCGCTACTTGCCCTGCTCTTTCTTGTAAGGCAACAGCGTGGCCGTAACCACACCTGCGACGCGACGTATGAAGATCGTATCGCGAGGATACAGCTGCCAGTGGACGGATACCAGCCGTCCGTTCTCAATTTTGGCAAGAGGCTCACGCCCTGCCACCTCGAACATATCAAGGCACTGCTCATATTTCAAAGGGTGCCCCACGCGCTTGCTAGCGCCCATGCAGGTGTCTCCGGGTGCAACCTCGATCACACTGATCAAGGTTGGAGCGAGCACAACATCGGCCTGCACAGCCGAGGTCGCACAGACGAACAAGAGTGCGGTAACAGTAGAAACGAACTTGCTCATGGAAGTCTCCTTAGGTGAGCGTTAAGCCAGAATAGGCGTGATTATATTATACTACTTTTACAGTAGTATGTCAAGTTTCCACCTGCCTTACTTTCGTATATCAATACCTAGTTCGCGAAGAGCTTTTGATGTCGTAGGAGCTGGGGCTTGCATCAAAAGGTCCTTACCTTCACCTGTCTTTGGGAACGCCATCACCTCGCGGATATTTGGCTCATTAAGGAGAATCATAAGTAGTCTATCAAGACCCCACGCAATGCCACCGTGTGGTGGGGTACCTGAACCAAGTGCCTCTAACATATGTCCGAAACTGTTATCTATTCTCTCGCTTGAATAACCCATTATTCTAAACACACACCTTAGTGCTTCTGGGTCATGAAGTCTAATTCCACCACCGCCAATCTCGTACCCGTTAAGTGCAACGTCATACTGAGTGGAAACAATATTCTCAATATTTTTCTTTTCGAGAAGGTCGTTCTTATACTCATCGAGGACTCCGGTAAACGGGTTGTGAGTAAACGTCCACGCACCCGTATCGTCCACATTGTCCTCGCCTGTTTTTTCAAATGCAGGAAAATCAGTCACCCAGCAGAATGCGAGGAGGTTAGGATCATTCTTGTCTTCTCTGATGTCAGGTTTGTCAGAATTGTACTTCTCCATCACTTCCTTGTATGTAAAGCGTGGAAATGGAAGCTGCTGAATTTTCTTTTCAGGAAATAGTGTAGTGACAATCTTCACGAGTAAATCTTCATTCACCTTCATGACATCTTCTCTTTCTACGAAACTCATTTCCATGTCCATTTGAGTGAACTCTGGCTGACGGTCCCCTCTCGTATCTTCGTCACGCATACACTTTGCAATCTGGAAGTAGCGTTCAAATCCAGACGACATAAGGAGCTGCTTGTACTGCTGCGGTGATTGTGGAAGCGCATAAAAAGATCCTTGCCAGAGACGTGACGGCACGAGATATGACCGTGACCCTTCCGGCGTAGGATTAGTAAGGAGCGGTGTCTCTATTTCAAAAAAGTTTTGCTTATCGAGTTCATCACGAACAAGCTTGATAACCTTGTGACGCATTTGCACGTTTTTTTGGAGGCGCGCACGGCGAAGGTCGAGGTACTTCTTCTCAAGTCGCACTTCTTCTCCGACTTCATAGCCATCGGTTGAAATATCAAAGGCGGGGGTTGTGGCTTCGTTTAGCACAGCTATATCAAGCACTTCAAGTTCTACGTCACCATTTACGACATCTGCTTTAATATTTTTTTCAGGACGCTTATTAACTTGAGCCGTTACTGCCACCACCCACTCAGGGCGAAGCTTTTGAGCTACTTCAAGTGCCTCAGTGTGACTCGGCAACACTACGGCTTGTACTTTACCAGTCACATCACGAAGATCCAGGAACACCATTTTCCCCTGATCACGACGAACATCTACCCAGGCTTTTACGATAACCTGTTCCCCAACGTGCGCACTTATGTTTTTGATTAAAGTTCTTTGCATATAAATTAAATAATCCGTACAAAAGTATTCGAAAAATATATTCAAATACTTTTGTACGGACGATTACGGGAACCGTGGTGCCACCATACCTTGCCACCTATCTGTGGCCACTTTATATTGAAAATTCTATAAACTCCAAAGGTGTCAGCTTCTTCAACGCTTATATAATCAATACTATCAGAGCTACACTTTTTGTAAAGAAATGAATGGTGGTAAGGATTATTTAAGTTTGATAGTATGCAAGATATATTGTACACAAAGGAGCCCTTTTATGGACCTAGTAAAAACGACGTGGGTGGCGATCCTTACGGACACCGACGAAGAGTCACTGCTTAATTTCTCTGAGCTACTCATACTGCGAGCTGTGCGACAATGCTTGAGTATCTCGGTGGTCATGTATGACAACGTAGCAGACGCACGTGTAGGAATACAGGTCCGAAAGCCATTCGTAGTGTCGATCACTCCTGACCTACGCCCACAGGGTAATGAGGGTATCGAGAAGTGGTCGGGGCTGGATCTCCTGAATACCACCTCGGAGCTCAAGACCCCCCGCCATCGTACTCGGTGACTATACATCAAAGCAGTTACGTGGCGCGCTCATCAGGCGTCGAATAACCGCTCAGCCGCAGGCGATAATCAACCCCCACTCCGCAGTTGCATAGGCAGAAGCAGTACTCACGCAGCTGATGTGACCCGGCAGCAGTAAGAGTACTGCAATCAAGGCAAACGTACCGCTTCGGCGGTACTTTTTTATAGCCCAACCTGCTCTCTCACCTGCTTCATTGTTTCTTGTGCACGAACGCGCGCAACTTCTCCTCCTTGTTCTACTATACTTTGTATTTTTTCTGGATGAGCCATGAGGTCATCAAACACTTCTTTCTTTCCTGCACGCCAATTCATAATAGTAGCGAGCAATTCCTCTTTTGCTTCTTTGTACCCATAGCCACCATTCTCGAACTTCGCACGAAGTACGGCAACACCTGCCTCATCTAGAAAATGTTTATGAATATTAAAAATAGTATTCTCATCTGCATGTTTTACATCTTCTGGACGAGTCGAGTCCGTAACGATTCCCATAACCGCCTTTTTCACTTCTTCATCAGTTCCAAAGAGTGAGATGACATTCCCTTTACTCTTGCTCATCTTCGCACCGTCCACCCCAGGGATGGTAGCAACTGACTCTAAAATCATTTCTTTTGGAAGTTTAAACTGTTCTACATTCCATGCCCGATTATAAAATCCAGCAATATCACGCGCATATTCTACGTGCTGCTTTTGATCTGCCCCTACTGGTACCACGTCTGCCTGGTACATGAGAATATCTGCTGCCATGAGAACCGGATAATCAAAGAGTCCAATACTCACTTCTTTATCCTTTGCCTCATGATCTTTAAACGCATGCGCGCGCATAAGGTATGGCATTGTCACCACGTTATTAAACACCCATGCAAGTTCTGTATGCTCAGGCACAGACGACTGTCGGAAAAGTGCGGCTTTGGAAATATCTAGACCACACGCGATGTATGAAGCGGCAATTTCATACGCACTTTGAGAGAGTGCGTCTTTGTCTTTCACCGTAGTGAGCGCATGATAATCAGCAATAAAAATATATGACTGATACTCACCAGTATTTGCCAGATCAATATTCTGCTTCATCGCTCCGAAGTAATTTCCAAAGTGAAGCGTACCCGTCGCTTGAATTCCTGATACTAAAACTTTTTTCATACTACTTTTTAAAGTTAGCAAACCCTTGCAAGATTTCTGTTGGTATCGCCCAAACGGTATTGTTACTTGATTTCTCAATCGTCTGTAATGTACGCATTGCAAGCCCACCGTTTGTATCAGCAAGTAATTTAGCTGCTTCTGCTAATTTCTTCGAAGCTTCAAGCTCTCCTTCTGCGCGAATAATAACCGCACGTCGTTCTCGCTCTGACTCTGCCTGCTTTGCCATAATACGCTTCATATCCTGTGGAAGCTCAATGTCTTGAAGCTTGATGGCGGTGATATTAATACCCCATGTTTCTGTGGTCGCATCAACTATTTCTTTTATCTTACCTGCTATTTGCTCTCGTTCTGAAAGAACATTATCAAGCTCAAACCCTCCCACAACATCACATAACGCCACCTGAGAAAAGTCCGCCACGGCTACTGGGTAGTTCTGAATATTAAGAATTGCTTTCTGTGCATCTTCGATTTGATAATACACAACGGCGTTAATATTAAGTGGCACGTTATCTTTTGTAATGACTTCTTGTTGAGGAATATCAACTGTTGCGATGCGCATATCAACTTTCGTCATTTTTTGAATACCAGGAAATATCCACGTAAGTCCAGCACTTCGCATAGATGTAAACTTACCGAGCGTAAGAACAATCGCTCGCTCGTACTGATCAATCACACGAAGACCTCCTATAATAAAAATAAATCCAAACGGTATAATAAATTCCATATATTCATATTCTACCACACTAGCACTATAGCTTGTACGCCTACATCACCTTTTCTTCTTTTTGAATAAATCTACCAATAATGGTACCAATAATCATTCCACAAGCAGATGCTACGAATCCGACAAAGGTACTTGGAATATCTGAGGCTACGAAATGCTCCCAATACTGCCACATACCGAGTCCAGCAGTAATTGAAATAAGAGCTCCGAATGAATTTGCTTTTTTGCTGTACAATCCGACAGCAAGCGGGATAAACCCAGCCACAAGCGTCACTGAGTACGCCCCAGAGACAAGTTCATAAATACGAGCATCATCTTTAAGGGCGAGAATGGTACCACCAAAAGCTATCGCAATAACCGCAATACGAATAATGCTCAATCGAAACTTGTCAGATATCTCACTAAAGAATGGTTTAATAACATTTTCCGCAAGGAGAGTTCCTGGAGCCAGAAGTGCGCCTGACGCCGTAGAGATAATAGCAGATACAAGGGCGCCAAAGAAAAGTACTTGCACAATGAGCGGCGTGTGATCTTCGATAAGTGTAAGGACTAGATTTTGAGGATTAGTCGCTAAGACATCTGGATACAAAATACGTGCCGCACCTGCAATAAACAGCGGCATAAGCACGACACTAAAATAAAGAAGGCCTCCGACCACAGGTGCCCATACCGAGACCGTAGCCGACTTTGCAGACATCGCTCGCTGGTACACATCTTGCTGAGGAATAGATCCAAAACCAATTGTCATGAGCGCGGTCACAAATATAACCCACTCTGTGAGAGAACTCGACATCTGTGGCGTCACCCTCCAAAACTCTGGCGGTGTCTGTGCGACAAGCATATCAATACCTCCGATTTTTGACATCGCGTATGCAAACACAACACCCAAGCCAAGTGTAATAACTACTACTTGAATTGTGTCGAGCATTGCAACAGAATACATACCACCAAAGAATGTATACATCGTCACAAGCGCTGCGGCAAATAAAATAGCCCACTGTAAAGATAGCGCAGGTATGACCGTAGAGAGTACGAGTCCAAGTGCCAAAAATTGCGCCGCCACCCATCCAAAGTAACTAATAATAATAGAGATGGATAAAAATATCGCAATAATCGTGTTATAACGAGACTTAAAATAATCTCCAATAGTAAGAAAACTAAGATTATACAACTTACGATTAAAAAATAATCCGGCAATAATTAAACAGAGTGCCGCACCAAAAGGATCCTCGATAACATTCCCAAAACCACCTTCTGCAAACTTAGTCGATGCTCCTAAAATAGACTCTGATCCAAACCATGTTGCAAACACCGTAGCAAGCGCCATATAAAACGGAAGAGATCTGCCAGCCAAAACATAGTCCCCGGTGCTTTTTACTTTTCTACTGGCATACAAACCAACAGGAATCATAACAAGCACATACGCAATAACACATAATGCTAAAATCATAGTATAGATAGTTAAAGTATATAAACTAGTTTATACCATAAGAACCAAAAGGAAAGGGCGGCGCTTCGCGCCGCCCTTTCCTTTACCTAAGGACTCATCACCTATTAGAGCCCTTCTTCTTTCATTTCCTCGACAAGCTTAAGGGCTTTCTTAGAGAGTTTCTTTGGCATAGCAATGTCGAGCTTTACCAAAACATCACCTCGTCGAGACTTTTCGTGGAGGTGTGGAATACCACGACCCTTAACACGTAATGTCTCTCCTGCTGATACCCCCGCAGGAACATCGATATCGATACTTCCGTCTAGTCCATCAATACTTTGCTTCATACCTAGAAGGGCATCGGTAAGTTTAATGCTGTGTTTTATCACAAGATCATTCCCTTCTCGCTTCCAAATCTTGTCTGCTTGAACATTAATCTTCACATAAAGGTCTCCGTGTTGACCATGAGCGACTGCTTCACCCATATGTGACATACGAATCATTTCACCATTTTGAATTCCCGCTGGTACCTCGATATGAATCTCTTCTCGCTTACTATGAATCCCAGCACCGTGACATGTATGACACGCTTCTTTTGGAACAGTTCCTTTACCGTGGCAATGCTCACATGTTTTGACGGTTTGAAAGTTACCCATAATAGTACGCTTCACGTCGTGAACCTTTCCTTGCCCATTACAGTGAGTACAGGTAATAGTACCCGCACCTTTTGCAGCTCCTGTTCCCTGACATGTGTCACATGTACCAACTTTTGAAATCAAAACATTACGCTCAGTTCCAAAAACAGACTCTTTAAATGAAACATCTATTTCAAGAGAAATATCTCGTCCTCGCTGTGCACGTGATCCACCACCAAACGCACCCCCAAACATATCTCCAAACACGTCTCCAAGGTCACCAAAATCAAACTGCATACCGTCGAAGTCAGAGGCATTAAAACCACCGAACCCTCCAAAGCCTCCACCTTGTGGACCAGCACCGTTAAATGTCTGTCCGTAGGTATCATACTCTCGACGCTTCTTGTCATCAGACAATATCTGATACGCTTCATTCACCTCTTTAAACTTTGACTCGTCACCTCCTTTTTTATCAGGGTGGTACTTTGCGGCAAGTTTATAGAAGGCTTTTTTAATATCCTCTTTCTTTGCCCCCTTATCAATCCCCAGTACGTCGTAGTAATTTTTTGACATAGATGTACCTTGTTATAGCACGTTTATGGCTACACGGTCAAAACAGCACTTACTCCGCCTTCTTCTCGCCCCCTTCTGTCTCCTGGCTAGCACTTTCTGTTGACGATTCCTTAGCGTCTGACGTCTGAGCGCCTCCCTCTGTCTGCCCTTTCATTGCTTCACCGATCTTCATCATTGCTTGTGAAAGATCATCTGACGCCTTCTTGATGGCTTCACTGTTATCTCCATTGCGAGCTGTCTTAAGTACTTCTATTTTCGCATTCACGTCTGCTTTAATAGTAGCAAAAGCATCCTCAGCACCTTCCGCAGGAGCAGGAAGATCTCGAAGAGCTTTTTCTGCTGTGTGGACAAGCATATCCGCAGTATTTTTCTCTTCTGCGAGCTCTTTCTTTTTCTTGTCTTCATCTGCATGAGCTTCTGCGTCTTGCTGCATACGCTTAATATCTTCGTCAGAAAGACCACTTGATGCTTCGATACGAATTGACTGTACCTTGCCTGATGATTTTTCTTTTGCAGAAACATTTAAGATACCGTTAGCATCCACATCAAATGTTACTTCTACCTGTGGCATACCACGAGGAGATGGCGGAATACCATCGAGAATAAATTTACCAAGGGACTTATTATCAGATGCCATAGGTCGCTCACCTTGAATAATGTGAATCTCTACAGATGTCTGATTGTCGGCCGCAGTAGAAAACGTCTGCGACTTTGCTGTTGGTATTGTTGTATTTTTTTCAACTAATTTCGTAGCAACGCCTCCCATTGTCTCAATCGAGAGTGACAGCGGGATAACATCAAGCAGCAATACATCTTTTACATCACCCTGAAGCACACCAGCTTGTACCGCAGCACCGAGCGCCACCACTTCATCTGGATTGATTGAGCGATTTGGCTCCTTACCAAAGAGTGCCTTCACTGCTTCCACAATCATTGGCATACGGGTCTGACCTCCCACCATAATGATTTCGTCAATTTCCTCTTTCTTAAATGGAGAACTTGCAAGTGCTCGCTGTGTGATTTCGATTGATCGATCAACAAATTCTTTTGCAATCTCTTCGAGCTTTGCGCGAGTCACTTTGATAAGCAAGTGCTTTGGCCCATCAGCGCCAGAGGTGATAAAAGGAATATTAATTTCCGTTTCCATCTGAGTAGAGAGCTCGTGCTTTGCTTTTTCTGCTGCTTCGTCGAGTCGCTGAAGTGCGAGCGGATCAGTAGTAACGTCAATCCCCTGATCTTTCTTAAACTCATCAGCAATGTAGCGAACAAACTTCTGATCAATATCACGTCCACCAAGATGTGAGTCGCCATCCACTGACTTTACTTCCACCACACCATCACCCACTTCGAGAATTGAAATATCAAATGTACCTCCCCCAAAGTCATATACTGCGATTTTCTCATTCTTTGTAGAGTTAAATCCATATGCAAGCGCAGCAGCAGTAGGTTCTGGAATAATACGCTTTACATCAAGGCCGGCGATCTTACCTGCATCCACAGTTGCTTGACGCTGTGTATCGTTGAAATATGCTGGGACGGTAATAATAGCCTCTGTGACAGTCTCACCTATTTTTGCTTCGACGTCCGCTTTAATTTTCTGAAGAATCATCGCAGAAATTTCTTCTGGGCGAGAATCTTTCCCACCAAGCGTAATAAGTACACCTCCGTTATCAGAGCTCTTAATCTTATATGCGACACGCGGAATATCAGACTGTACTTCCTTGTCGGCAAATGAGTGACCCATAAAACGCTTCACACCGTACACAGTGTTTTCTGGATTTGTCACCGCTTGGCGCTTTGCAATCTGGCCAACAGACCGCTCACCGTTTTTGTTTACCGAGACAACACTCGGTGTCGTGCGATTACCTTCGAGGTTTTCGATAATCTTTGGCTGTCCTGCTTCAATAATCGCGACAGCTGAGTTTGTTGTTCCTAGATCGATTCCAATTATTTTTGCCATATGTATAGTTGGTAGTTAATTATTAGTAGTTTATAGTTAATTCTTTTCAAAGTGACCTACATGCACACGAGCTGGTCGCAATATTGCATCATTCATTTTATAACCATTCTGGAGAATGCGTACGATTGTATCATTCTGACTCTCATCTGAGACTGTAACTTGCTCCATACTTTCATGCAGATGTGGGTCAAATGTGTCTCCAATCTTTCCATACTGAACAACTCCTTCGTTTTCAAGCACGGTACGTAGCTGGCCGAAAATATATTCGATACCAACCCTCCAGTTCTGGTCAACTTTTTCCCAGGCTTCTTTGTTCCCATGCGCCATGTCATATGAGTCGAGAACTGGTAGCAGATTCTCTATAAACTTCTTTGTTGCAAATTTTCTGTCGGTAAGACGATCACGCTCAACTTCTTTCTTAAAATTTACATAGTCCGCCTGAGCGCGAGCCCATCCGAGCTGATTATCTTGTTTTTCTTTTTCTAAATTCTGTATTTTGGCTCGAAGCTTCTTTACCGTGTCTCGTACACTTATTTCACCATCTTCATTAACATCTTCAAATGCAACATCATCGTCTATAGTAGTATCTGTAACCGGTTCGTCAGTCATATCTGGATGTACTTTAATATTCTCGTGTTCTTCATTGTTCATATTCATTTCAAGGTTACCCTTTATATATAAACGATACGCCCTCACATGTCAAGAAGAAACCGCCACAGGTATTCTGGGATACCTGTGGCGGGATACTTTACGCGGCTGTGTGCCGTTCATTGGTCCGGCGAGCCACGCGCCGCATAAAAAGTACGACGTGGCTCTGTGTGCTATTCACGGCTTGACGTGCCTTTGTTTCGCGAGGAATTTGATCACTCTGGTCAACAAAGTGCCCGTATCCAACCCAGCCGTGAGCGCGCGTCTCGTCGCGAGTCACCCTGGGTTTGTCTGCCAAAGCTGCCAGTGCGCTTACGTTGACACAACCACGCTCCACAGAACCAGGACACTCCCCTGCGCGAATGCGACTATGACACTCGGCATTATTGACATACGGTAATGAACAACTATCGGACATGCTATCTCCTTCATAAAGTCCGTTTAAAATAAAACCAGCCCTTTTACCTCAGGGCTGGTTTTTGGCTACACGATGAGTATAAACAAAAATCAACCCTGAGAAGAAGGGGTAAACAGCGTCCACACGCGCTTAATATTTTGTCGCTGGTTGATTAATGTCATCATTACTATCTAATGTAGCAAAGGAAGAGCATGGATGTCAAGAAAATAAAAACATCTCCCGGAGGAGATGCTTTTATGATTAACGCTTTGACCAAGTTGGAGCCTTACGAGCTTTCTTCAAACCGAATTTCTTTCGTTCTACCTGACGTGAGTCACGCTTTAAGAATCCGAGTTTCTTTAATGTATTACGCACTTCTTCGTTACGAAGAACAAGTGTACGTGAAAGTCCATGACGAACAGCTTCCGCTTGTGCATGAATACCTCCACCAAGAACCTTAACGGTAATGACAAACTTCTCACCAATCTCAGATTTTGTTACCGCTTCTTCTGCGACTGACTGAAGGTCAGCTGTCTGGAAATATTCCTTAACGTCTTTATCGTTTACGGTAAAAGATGCTTTTGTTCCAGGAGTAATACGTACGCGAGCAATTGCTGTCTTACGGCGCCCTACGGCTTCAATATATCGATTCTTTGTTTCTGTGCTCATACGTTTATTCTTCTACTACTAAATTCTTCATACGAACATCCTGTAACTTGTTCTTAGGAAGCATACCTTTAACTGCATGACGGATAATTTCTGAAAATCCCTTGTTAGCAGCTACGTATGAAAGAGGTCGCTCTTTCAAACCAGATGGGTATCCAGAAAAAGACTTATGAACGATTTCATTCATCTTATTACCAGTTACTTTTACCTGTGAGGCGTTTTTAACCGTTACAAGAACGTCAACGACTCTATTTTTTACAAACGCAATATTATCTTTCGCATTCAAAATTGCAGCAATTTCACTTGCAACACGTCCGAGAGATTTATTACTTGCGTCAATGGTGTATTCTTTCATGGTAGTACTATTATACGAATTCAATAAGGGCCTTTTCTGCGCCATCAGAACTACGAGTTGGTAAGTGAAAAATACGAGTATATCCACCAGCTACATCCTTGTACTTCTTTGCATAGTCATTGAAAATTTTTGTCACAACTTCATCGTTGTTGTACACACGAGCCGCAATAAGGCGGCGACGTGCCACAGAATCCTCTTTTGCGAGCGTGACGAGCTTTTCAATAAATGGACGAACTTCCTTTGCACGAGCAAGGGTTGTTTCCATTCTTCCGTGACGAACAAGGTTCATAATAAGAGACTTAATGAACGCTTTACGCTCGTTTTTCTCGCGACCGAATTTTCTGAATGACTTGTGATGCTTCATACCTGTGTTATAACCCTAATAATTTATTTAAGTGAGAGTCCAAGATTCTCAAGTGCCTGCTTGATTTCTGTTATCCCTTTTTCTCCAAGACCGTCAATTGATCGAAGATCTTCTTCTGACTTTCGACTAAGACCTCCGGCTGTACGGACAGACGCTGCAACGAGAGCATTTTCTGTGCGAGTAGAAAGACCGATATCTTCAATGCGAGTCTTTGCACCACCTTCTTCAATATCTTCAATAGATGGAGCAACCACTGCTTCTACATGTGCCTCTACAACCTCTGAACGAAAGCCTACAATTGCTTGAAGCTGCGTAACCATGGCATGTATAGCATGTTCTAGAGCTTCGCGAGGAGAGATAGTTCCATCTGTCTCGATAGACACACGAAGACGGTTATGATCTGTACGATCACCGACACGCATATTTTCTACTTCATATGAAGCACGACGGATAGGTGTAAATGATGCATCCAAAACGATAGTACCAATATCAGCCTTTTCTTTTTGAAGCACCTCACGAGGAACGTATCCAAGACCCTTTTCTACAGTAATCTCAATTGCGAGGTCAACATCTTTTGATGTGACATCACAAATGTACTGATCACCATTCATAACCTCAAGCTGAGTTGGTACAGTAATATCAGCAGCAGTGACCGTCTTTAATCCCTTAATACGAAGTGTTGCTTTCTGTGGCTCATCACCATGAAGCTTAAAACGTGTCTTCTTAAGATTAAGGATAATAGAGATAACGTCTTCCTTGATACCGTCAATAGCAGAAAACTCGTGTTTAACACCATCGATAGACAAAGATGTAATAGCAGCACCAGGAATTGAAGAGAGGATAATACGGCGGAGTGAGTTACCAAGAGTATGTCCATACCCTGGATACAAACCGTCGATTTCGTAGACGCCTGATGTGGCATCCTCTTTAACTACTCTTGGTTTTGAAGGCAAAATAATAGAATGTGAAGACATAGATACTTCGTCGTATTGTACGTTTAAGCGCACGCGGTACACCTAATAAAAGTAAAGTCCTTGTATTCTACCAAATTATTGCGCATATGGCAAGGATGTGGTAGTGGGACATTTCCACACTTATCGTGAATAGTATTCAAGAACCTTCTGGGTATCGAATACTGGCTCTACTTCACGTGGAACCCCAGATACCTTAGCCTCTAATTTCTTACCATCAATCACAAGTGTGTGAATTGGCTGTGCCTTTTCAAGAACTTCGACAAGACCAGTGAAAACCTTGGCTCCCTTACTACCCTCACGGATAGAAATAATGTCGCCTAGTTTTACCTGATGTGAAGCAACTGTCACCTTACGTCCATTAACAACAATGTGTCCGTGGGAAACGATCTGGCGAGCAAGCGCTCGCGTCTTTGCGAATCCTGAACGATACACAACGTTATCAAGACGAGATTCAAGCTCACGGTAGAGCTTAAGCGCAGGAGATGTAGCGTCTTTACCAGACTCGATCTTTGAAAGAGCTCGCTTTACGTACATAGAAAATTGCTTTTCCATAAGACCGTAGGTAATACGCATCTTCTGCTTTGCGCGAAGTTGCTCTCCGTATTCAGATGTTGATGATCGATGCTTACGCTCGCTATCAAGCTTTCCAGGAGCGTATGGACGCTTCAAGTACGCACACTTTGTACGGCCACACAGTGACTCTCCAAGACGACGACAAGATTTACAGGTGATTCTAGACATAAAGATAAAATTATACGTGGCGAGGCTTAGGTGGCTTAGGTCCGTTGTGTGGAACCGGAGTCATATCAATAATAGAAACGATATCAACACCAAACGATGAGAATGCTCGGATAGCTGACTCTCGCCCTGATCCAACACCCTTCACAACAACAGCCACTTCCTTGAGGCCTGCTTGTGAAGCTTTTTCTCCAATAAGTTCTCCGATTTTTGAAGCAGCAAAAGGTGTCCCTTTCTTTGCACCCTTAAATCCAAGAGCTCCTGATGAAGACCACGCCAAAATATTACCTGACTTATCAGCAAGCGATACACGAGTGTTGTTGTATGTCGATTCTACATAGAGAGTTCCCTCTACTATTTTCTTCTTAACAACCTTAGCAAGAGAACGTGCTTTAAGCGCGCTATCTACACCTGAGCTATTCTTTTTTACGATTCGTTTCTTTCCCATAGGATTTCAATGATTAGAGTTGCAAATTATTTTTAGGTCTTTTCTACCTTACGACGACCGCTACCCATAGTACGGCGAACGTTACCACGCACAGTTCGACTGTTTGTCTTTGTACGCTGGCCGTGTGCTGGGAGGTGCTTAATGTGACGAGTGCCACGATATGACTTAATATCTTTCAAACGCTTGATGTTCTGCTGAACATCTCGCTTAAGATCTCCTTCTGTCTTAAAAGCTTCAATTTCTCGACGAATTGCATTCTCCTGGTCCGGAGAGAGCGCAGGCGTCTTCATGCCGTGATCAAGACCAAGCTTGTCAAGGATTTTTTTCGCACGAGCACGCCCTACTCCATACACCGCCGTGAGGGCGATTTCGAGACGTTTGTTTTCTGGAAGTGTAATACCTGATATACGCATATAAATAATTGGTTAGCCCTGAGCCTGCTTATGCTTAGGAGTTTCGCAAATCACACGAAGAACACCACCTCGTTTTACGAGCTGACATTTTGAACAAATTTTTTTAACTGATGATCGTACCTTCATTGCTTTATAATTGCGAAAATATGCCTGGTATTCTACCAAATAATGAAATTATTTGCAAGTTATTACCCTTAGAGACGCTTGATAATTCTCCCTTTCCCTCCATACGGATCGACTTGTACCGACACTTTATCGCCTACAAGTACTTTAATTTTGTTCACACGCATACGCCCACCAAGATATGAAAGGATTTCTTTGCCATTACTTGTCTGCACACGAAAAAGAGTACTTGGTAATGCCTCTACGACGCGTCCTTCTACTAGTTCTAGTTCGTTATCTTCCATTATGATTATTGTGTTGCGGTGCCTCAGTCTATCAGTCGAGCGTTGTTTGGTCAACGATTAGGGATAGTTTCTTTCACGGTTATGTGACTCATGTCGTCAGGGAATGAGCTCACCCAGGTAGGAAATACGTCACGGCTCGCCTTCTGAATCGAAGGTAGACCCTTTAAGAGCGAGTTAAACTCATCTTTGTTCTTACCTGCGAGTAGACGCTTTAATTGATCGTGATCAATGTTCCAAATAATGCGCGGATTACCCTCAACAAGGACGTCTATCTTTGTGTCGGTACTGATATTCGCAGTATTTTTAACGCTGTACTCTACACCATCAGTATATGCAAGTCGAACACTTTCATTAGCATAGTTTCGTGCTGATTTCGCAAAAGCTTGTGCCAGTTCTCCACTACGAGCAAGCACCATGTACCCTGTCGCTTGTACAGAATATGTACTTTCGTCGCCCGAAAGAATTGCTTTTTCATTATCTTCAAAATATACACGTACTGATGATCGGAATGGAGTGTATCCGTCTTGCGTTACTTTACCAAGAGAGGCACGAAGCTCCTCAGTTAACTCAAGAGCAAGCTCATCTTTTGCGGCATTAACATCAGAGAGACTCGCAAGAGATTTTGTTCCTGATGCTCCACCAGATACAGAACCCTTAGATCTCGCGAAGAAGCCATCATACTGTGGCGACCCCTTAAACCCTGGGATAGTAAAGTCTGTCGGCTCTGTGTTGTATTCACTACCATAATCATCGGCGTATATTGTCACCTCCACACTACCCGGAACATCCCCTTTCTTTCCAGGGATAGTAATTGACTGATTAATACGATATATCTTGCCAGAGGCCGACTCAAAACGGGTATTTTTAATAAGACGTTGAGGTTCTGTGCTGTATTTATTGTAAACAATGATTACACCTGAGGCTTTTGCTTCTACTTTTTTCGTTTCAGAAAGTTGTAGTTTTTTTGTTTTTGATGCTGAGGATGTCGCGAGAACAAAGTGAATATCACCAACCTCTCCTTCTTTTACAAGAGAAAATGTCTTGCCGAGGTTAATGTCATCTGTGTATTGTGGCGTAATAGTAATCGTAGCACTATTAAATACATATGTAGTAAGGAATACTCCTATGACAATACACGCAGTAGCTGCAATAAATATCCATGTACGCTTGTTAGTATCATCTGGATACCGCGTTCGAGGGTCACGATACATTGACCTATCAAGGACGTCGCTTCGCATACCTGCACTTTCTTTGCTTCCTCGACGAGGATACATGTCCATAGCATCAATATCACGACGAACACGCACACCGTTACGTGGTATATGAACAGCATCTTTACTATCTTCTTCGAGATCTGTATAGTCGCGACGTTCAAACCGTTCTACTCGAGCGGAAATATCGTTATTAGATTTTGAATGAGAGTATGGTTTTCGTATGTCCTGCATACCGATGAGTTAGATCTTTACTATTCTCAAGTGTAACATGTGGGGCTACTCCATCAGTGAAGAACTGTGTATAAGAAGCGTTCTGAATCACTCCATGTAACCACGTTTGATATCGCGGAGTAAGTAAGCGTATATCTGTTGGTATACGGTCGTGAAGCGATATGAATTCAAGAAGATATTGCACGCCATCTAAGAGCTTACTTCCAGCGATACGTCCCAAACCTTCTGCTTCCATATGCCGTATACCATGTGGGTGAGTATGCGCGACAATAACTTCATTATCGACAACATAGTACATATGCGTAGATTGATCACCAACAGAAATACTAAGGAATCGAGACATGGGTATAGTTTATAGGTAATGGTTGCTAGTTACTAGTGGATACAAAAGAGCGACGCTTACGGCGTCGCTCTTTTGTATCCTAAAACATTAAAAATCAGACCACTCGTCGATCTTCCATGTACCATTTTGTTTATGCGCAAGCTCTAACCCTGAGCATCCAACATTCTCGTCCATCTCTTCCTGTGTTGTGGCGTCCTTATTACAATTTATCCCGACTAACATTCTTGCTTTTACTACTCCGTAACTTTTTTCAAAATCTGTTACAGCAATAACCAAATCATCCTTCGGTGTAAGGTTAAACTCTTCTATAAAAATCGGTCGCAGCTCTCTTTCGTATACTTTATATGTAACAAACCGTACTGGATTAAGTGTATTAGTGAGGGCTTGGGTTTTTAAATAATATAAATACCCCTCAAAGGCGGCAGCGATGATAGCAACGATAATTATGACTTTATATATGTTTTTCATGTTAAAAGTATACCACCTTCCTGGGTTGGCTTACTCAACGATATAAACCCATCCCGGTTCCCATGTTTTTGTTTTTCTCCAGTCTTCGGCGAGAGCCTCTTTCCACGTCTTCCCTTTAAGAATCACATCAAGCGCGAGTTGTGGGGCTTTGTGTCCAACTATTGCAATGTTCTTTCCGTCGTAATTCTTTGTCAAAAATTCTAAAAAGTCTGCAACTCTTGCTTTTACATCCTCATAACTCTCACCTCCTGGAAACGGTTGTTCAATACACTCATCTTCTTGCATTGGCTCGACAATGTCCGATGATGCACCATTTAACGTTCCATAGCTACATTCACGAAGTCGTGCGTCGGGAACAATGGTATATATATCACCCCACGCCAGTTGCGCTGATGTAAGGGCGCGCTTCAAATCAGAACAAAAGACAACATCAAAATGTTTATCCTTAGTAAGATCTTTCAGTGCAATTGACTGTTGTACTCCTAACTCGGACAACTCAACATCCTTCCAACCAGATGAAATGTGTTGCTCGTTGTCTGTTGTAGTGCCGTGCACAAAATAGGTAATGTTAATTGACATAGTTATGTTATGTAATGAAACAGTTCTAGGACAAAACTGCCTTGATACGACGCACCCCAGCTGAAACTGCTTCTTCTTTTTGGATTTTGAATGGACCAGTGCTATCTGACCTATGCCCTTGATTGCTATCAAGTGCACGAATTCCACCTACGGCGAGTTCGCCTGTGGAATTCGCATGTGGACCACCACAGAACTCCATCGAGAAAAGATCTTTATCCCCTCGATTCTTTCCTTCACCGATTCGATAAATACTCACCACATCGCCATACTTGTCACCAAAGAGTCCAATAGCGCCACGGGTACGCGCCTCTTCCATCGACACCTCTTCACGAGTGACGGGAAGATTTTCTTTGATACGTGCATTGATAATATCTTCCACTTGTTTCTTTTCTTCGTCAGTCATCTTTCGTTCAAATGAAAAGTCGAAGCGTAGTCGCTCAGGAGTGATGTTACTTCCCTTCTGCTCCACAGTCTCACCGAGCACTTCTCGAAGCGCCTGGTGAAGCATATGAGTCGCTGTGTGATACTTTGTTTCCATTTCTCCGTCGCCACCGAGACCTCCTTTAAACTTTCCAGCAGATGCTGTGCGAGATTGTTCGGCATGCCGCTCTTTAAGAATTTCAAATTCAGCCGTAACAACTGTCATTCCTTTTTCCTTGGCTAGTTCAACTGTAAGCTCAACAGGAAACCCATAGGACTGCAGCAAGTTGAAAGCGTCTTCCCCCGAGATAAAGTTCATTTTTTCCTGCGGTGCTCCGTTAACACTGAAATAAGTCCTATTTGACACCCTCTCAAACTCTTTCATCCCTGACTCAAGCGTCTTTCGAAACTTTTCTTCTTCCTTAGTGAGCTCAGACAAAATAGTCTCTCGCTTTTCTTCTAGGTTTGTATACTCGTCTTTGTAATACTCAATAAAACTTGTTGCAACTTCGGCAATAAAGTTGTCATGAATACCAAGATTTCTCGCATAGCGCACCGCACGCCGAATAAGTCGTCTGACGAAGTACATTTGATCCTTATTCCCAGGGAATATTCCATCCCCAACTAAAAATGTAGCCGCACGAACATGATCCAAGATTACACGGTATGCAAATGTAGGATTTTTAAGATCAGTATAGGTAACTGCAATATCAGAAACATACGGCATCCCAGAAATCTTTTCCAAAATCTTTTTTGCATTTTCAAAGACGTCGATATTAAACATATCTGCGTCGTTTCTGATCGCAGCAACCCAACGTTCAAGTCCAGAACCGTGGTCCACGTTCATTTGTGGCAGCTCCTCAAAACCATGTGCAACTTTTTTGTACTGCATGAACACATTGTTTCCAATTTCCATGAAGCGCCCGCAATCACAGTTTGGGTGACAGACTTCATTTGCCCATTTACTATTGTTGTGAATGTTGTGAACATGCTTACCTTCTTCATCTATCGGGTCGAAATCATAAAACATCTCTGTGTCTGGCCCACCAGGTTCCCCTTCTGGCATCTTAGCTGGCACACCTGCACGGCTCCACCAATTCTTCTTGTCTGAATAGTAAAAAATATGCTCAGGTACACCATCTATTGTGCGAATACCATCTTTTTCTGGTTCGTTACCAATAGCAACCATAAGCCCATGTTCTTTGAAAAGTTTTTGCCAGAGTAGTGCTGAAAAAGTATCCTGCGGAACATTAAGTGATTCATTTCCAGCAAAACACGATACATAGAAGTTACGAAGATCAAGGTTGTACTCCTTCACAAAGAAATTAAACATCCATGTAATTTCTTCTTCTTTGAAGTAGTCACCAAATGACCAGTTACCGAGCATTTCAAAAAATGTTGTGTGACGGTTATCACCAACCTCTTCAATATCCTGTGAACGGAAACATTTTTGGCTGTCTGCAACCCGTGTTCCCAAATGGTGCTTTTGCCCAAGGAGGTATGGAAGCATCGGCTGCATGCCAGAACCTGTAAAAAGGGTCGTAGGGTCATTCTCGGGCACAAGAGAAGCCGAGGGCACGATAGCGTGCCCCTTCTCTTTCATATACTCTAGAAATTTTGAGCGAATCTCGCTGAGAGTTATCTTTGTAATTGATGACATTTTTTGATTATACCAGAGGGAGACACTAGATTCTAGGTACTAGATTTTAGATAAAACAAAAACGCATCCGTAGATGCGCCTATAGTAAGAACCTCAAAGAGGTTCGTTTTGATGCTTAACTTTTGGGTGCCAGGTCTTTCAACTTTTGAGCGTCCTCCTCGGGTAGTCCAAACCCCGTATGGTACAGCACATACCCTTTTTCAAACAAGACATGAGCCTCTTCGGGGGTTACGCTATGTTCGCCCGGTAATGGACCTTCGAATTCTGTATGTCGAACCCCAGAACATAAACACACAATGAGCGTATAACGAACATGTCGCCTCTCGTCGTGCGCATACGTCATATCAAGGGTTCTCTCACCGCTACAACGCCTACACATAAGTGTCATAGTGTCTTCCTTTCTGAGAACAACTCTTGATTCTTAGTGTAGCAAATAAAAAAAGACGCCTCGACCCATAGGATAAAGACGTCAACCAACAAAGGTTTGGCAACCGCGTATAGTTGGATTGGTATTGTAACACGATAAGCACACACCTGTCAAGAAGCCTTCTGGTATATAAAAAACGAGCCCGGAGGCTCGTTTTTGCGCAGTTTGTGGATTATGCTTCTGCCATATCTCCTTCTGCAAATGCGACGGCTAAGGCCTTCTGAAACTCCGCATGGGAGCCAAACGTTGACCTAGCTGCCGTGCCAGCTTTTGTATGTACTGGCTTTTTTGTTTTTTTGAACCACGTTCTGGGTGGTGGTTCTGGAATATTATTCCACCATGCACTCGATAGTGCGCGGCGCTCAGGTATCTGTATCTTCCTTTTGTGGACGACACGACCACCTGAGACTTCCAGAATATCCACTTCGGTTGCCAAACATAGCACAGGAAACTCCTCTTTTTATCTCCCCAGCCGGAATACTGGGTGATTCACATTCTACAATATATAAAAAATTAGTCAACGAATATGTCTACTTGAAAATTGCTGTGATAGCTGTCCACGGAACGGCAATAAGGAGTGTGCCGCCGACGACAAGGATAAGTCCAACGATCGCTTGTATGCTCACCCCTTCTGCCAAGACAAGCACAGCAAGTATCGCAGTAAAAACAATAGACAGTTTATCTATCACTGTTACGGTTAACGTAGGGCCGCCTGCTAGTGCGTGGTAGAAAAATATCCATGAACACGCCCCGCCAATACCGGACGCAATAACGAAAGCCCACTGCTTAACGGAAAGTGTCGCAAGAGAAGCATAACTTAACTTCCCGAAAGACAGTGCGGCAAGCGTAACAACACACGCCATGATAATACCCCTGATTGCCGTAAGAAGATTTGCATCTACTCCTTTTAATCCGGCCTTTGCAAAAATAGTTCCAATGGATGCCATAATAGCGCCAAGGAGTGCGTAGATGATATACATACGTATAGTGTATAACCAACAAGCAATAGTTCCTAGATATACACCCTCAGAACTGTAGTGTTCTTTATATCTTTAAATCTTAGACTCTATCGCACTACCATCTTCCAACTATTTAGAACGTCGATAATACAAGCATACCAACACGGTTTTATATAGCAAGTTATCTGATATATGGGATATATTAGATAATAGCGGATAGTATCAGATTAAGTTCATGCTACTTAAATAATCAGCAACCTTATCCTGCTGTCTTTTAACTCCGTCTTTTAGATTCACAAAATCTTGTGGACTTATTAAAAAATATTCGAGTCCTTCATCACCAAAAACGATATCAGTTTCTGTAATATCTAGTGGCTTAGTTATTATAAAATAAGCTTCCTTGTTTGGATCTAAAACACTCTGATATTTTTTTGATGAAAGTACATCTTCCTTTTCAACAGAGATTCCAAATTCTTCCATGACTTCTCTTCTAAAAGTTTGAAAAGGTGATTCATTATTTTCCCGACCCCCTCCCGGTAAATCTACCTGCAGTGGGAAGTTAGTAGTTTTCGTGTCACGTCTAAAAACAACTATTTTATCTCCAATAAAAACAAGTCCTTTAACTCCATGGAAATTTACATCACTATTGAAAGTATTTTGATCAATCATTTTTCTTAAATCTTAAATTCAATCACGTCTCCATCCTGCACAATATACTCTTTACCTTCTGTTCGTAATTTCCCTTGAGCTTTCGCTTCTGCGAAGCTTCCTGTGGTAACCAAGTCTTTACACGCAACAACTTCTGCTCTAATAAACTTCATCTCAAAGTCGGAATGAATAGCAGCAGCTGCCCGCGGTGCAGTCGAACCTTTTCTCATGGTCCATGCACGGGTTTCTTCTGGTCCTGTTGTAAGATATGTTTCAAGACCTAGCAAGTCATATCCCGCTTTGATGAGTCCATCTACCCCACTGTCATGAGCACCCAATTCGTTTCTCATTTCTTCTTGCTCAGCACCTTCGAAGTCTTTGAGCTCATCTTCAATCTTCGCATCAACAATCACATAGTGAAATTTGTTTGTTGTGAAGTAGGTAATCAATTTCTGAAAACGTTCGTCATTCATTTCATCCAAATTCTTACCGCCTGACTGCTTGTTAAGTACGTATAGAAATGGCTTCATTGTGATGAGATGAAGATCGCGTACAAGTTTCACTTCTTCTTCATCGAAAGAAGCAGAGTTTGCTAGTTTTTCTCCCGCAAAAGTTTTCTGAAGAATCTCAAGGCAGCTGTGTAGCTTAATAGCATCCTTATCTCCACGCTTCACGTCGCGACCGATTGTCTGAATGCGCTTATCGACTGTCGCCATATCTGCCAAGATGAGTTCCATGTTGATGATTTCAATATCACGAAGTGGGTCTACTGTTCCTTCTACGTGGATGAGGTCAGCATTTTCATAGATACGCACCACTTCTGCAATAGCGTCTGTCTCACGAATATGTGACAGGAACTGATTCCCTAGCCCCTGGCCTTCGGCGGCACCTTTTACCAAACCTGCGATATCGACAAATTCAATAACCGCTGGAAGAATTTTCCTCGACTGCGATATTGCGGCAAGCTGTGCGAGACGTGCGTCTGGTACAGGTACAGTACCAACAGAAGGGTCAATCGTACAAAATGGATAGTTATCTGCTGGTACCTGCTTTTTTGTAAGTGCGTTAAAGAGCGTTGACTTACCAACGTTTGGGAGGCCGACAATTCCGATAGATAGACTCATAGCACAGTATTCTAGCATAAATCCTTTTGACGAACATACTCATATCCTGTAGTATTGGCAACAGACCTATCACCGAGGAAGAACATGCCCGCATTTCGATACGCATTCGTAACGTGTCCGCTTGATGGAAGTGTTGCCATAGCG
>CAYWTC010000002.1:0-21243 GCA_964461165.1 uncultured Candidatus Saccharibacteria bacterium
CTGAAATATCAAAAGCACTACCGAAGATGTCACGTGCAAAGTCTGGTTCGAGGTCTGTTATCATACATTACTTTCTCGTATCAAATACAACGTTAAGTGCCGCTTCGCTCTCCTGAAGTCTTCGAGTTGGATGAGATGCTGTTATGAGAATATTTCTTGATCCATAACTGCTTTCTTTTGGCCGAAGTGTTAGTAGTGTTGGTTCAGCAGAAGATAGTGGCGAAGCATCAAGCTTCCATGAGTAGGTGCCAGATGACAGAGTGTTTGTTTCTGACATAAAAAATGGTACATAGCGAAGAGAAAATTCCTTTGTTGTTTCGAAGCGAGTCAGTAACGCCTTTTCTAGACGTGTTCCGAGTACGGGGTCTTCTTGGTATAAACGAGGTACAACACGAGAGGGTCGTATTGAAGTTGTTTGTTCAAGGACTCCACCACTTTCGTCACGTGCTACGACACGCACCTTTGTTTCTGGATTAAGGTAATCAAGAGTGTAACGAAGCGTATATTTGCCTCGACCCGATTGCGCATCACGTATCTTACCGTTTATGTACCAGGTATAAGAAATATCATCTGGTGAAACTTTTTTACCAGAGTGTACAAATGTAGGAAAAGCGACAACACGAACCCGTGACCCCTCCCCAGGAAGCCGTTTGCCTTCATAAAATGCGGGCACATAACCCTCATCGCTTTCCCAAACAAGGTCGAGACTTTGCGGATCGATAACCGCTGCAAGAAGAACCTTTTCATTTTTTGGTGTTGTGATACCAACAAGTACTCGTGTTATGCGCCCTGCATCCTGAGCAGTGAGTGAGTATGTCTTCTCTCCTACTCCTTTGCGACGAACTACCCCGTCAATGTTCCACTCATACGTTGAGTTGTTAACGTCAAAAGAATAGCTAGATACTGTAAGAGTGACCACTTCTTGTGGCCGAGGAAATTGAGGTTGTAGTGTAATCGTCCCAGACACTGCGGCGTGTACCTCCAAAGGAAGATATATAAGTGTAAAAAATGCGAAGAGATATTTTTTCATAGTTATATTCCTTTTGTGGCGTCGAGCTCCTCTTTTGCTTCTTTGATTTGAAGAAGCTGTGCTGGATCACTCGTGATAATCTGATCCTCTGTATATGAGGCGACTATTTTAATGGCAACGTGCTTAAGTCCTGCAAAGAATATGCCCTCCCCTACGCCGGATTCTAGGAGAAGATATTTTTCTTCGTCGGTGAGGTTAAACGTTTGTTGAACAACATCAATAGATGATGGGGATTGTTTGAGGAGTAGTTGTATTGATGAGTTGGTGATAATAGGTAGTCCGTAGGGTGACTTTAAAAAGTCGCCAACGTCTTGGGTGATTGTTGCAAGTCCAAGATAATATTTACGGCCACGCTTTGCTAGCCCGAAAAGGAATGACGCAGTGTCATCATTTTTCATCATAATCCATGCCTCGTCTACAACAAGAAGTCGTCGTCTGATATTTTTTCTTACAGCGTTCCAGATATAGTGGGTAATAATATACATTGCGACGGGCTTCAACTCGTCTTCCATGTCACGAATAGAAAAACATACGAGTTTTTTATTGATATCAACGTTGGTTGGCTGGTTAATAAAGCCAGACCAGGTGCCGGTGGTGTACTTTTGTAGACGCTTAACGATATCATCTGATCCGTCGATGCCGGCAAGCACGGTTTCAAAGTCAGAAAGAAGTGGCGGTTCTAGTTTTGTAAAATCAGCCTCCCCTGAAATATCTTTGAGGGCGTAGGTTTCCGTAATAGCTTGATCAATAATTGCATCCTCTTCTGGCGTAAGACCTCCAAGCATTACACGAAAAAGACCAACAAGGTTAACAATGTTTGAGCGTAATACCTCAGACGGTGATTCGTTTTCTGTTGGGACAGGAAGATCAAAAGGGTTAATGTGGTGCTCAGATGTAAGAGCGATATCAAAGTATCGTCCACCCACAGATTCCGCCAAGTATTCATACTCTCGTTCTGGGTCAATGATGATGACCTCTGTATCAAACATGAGTGTACGAAGAATTTCCAGTTTCGTGGCATAACTTTTACCAGAACCAGATTTTGCAAACACTATTGAGTTATAGTTTTCTAATCCAAAGCGGTCAAAAAGAATAAGCGACCCATTATGACGGTTGAGTCCGTAAAGTATGCCTTTATCTGATGAGAGATCAAACGAAACAAACGGGAAGAATGACGAAAGCGGGGATGTGTTGATTTTGTTAACAATATGTAATGTATCGCTCCCAAGAGGAAGTGCTGAGAGAAAAGCTTCTTGCTGCTGGAACAGTGCTGGCTTTGTGTAGACGAGTCTACTTTCGAGAATTGTTTTGATTTCGTTTTCTGCACGGTTTATTTCGGCTTCATCCGCCCCATAAATTGATAAATACAGAGCAACCTCAAACATTTTTTCTTGAGCTTGAATAAGACCATCACGCAAGTCTTCGAGATCTTTATAGGCAACATCAAGAGTTGGGTCACGAACAAGGCCTTTATCTTCTCTTTGTAAAATTTGGCTTTCTACCTCGGCAACTTTCCGCTGGAAGTCATTCATGACTTTTGAAGTATCAAGAGGGCTCACATGGATTGAAACGTCGAATACCTTATCAAGGTTAATAATAGGGCTAAGCCAGTTGTCGGTAAGAAATCGAGGGTATGAAATAACAAAGTATGACCGAACCGTCACCGTACCAAGATTGAGAAGTTTTGGAGATACACCAAGAGCAGACGGTGCAATAATATCTTTGAGCTGCATCTCTGCAACTTTGTAGACCTGTTCTGGAAGAATGGGTGCGAGCGGAGTGTCTCCTTTTTTGGTTGTAAGAAAGTCAAATATTCCCATATATTATTGATTAAGTTTTGGTGCCCCCCTATCTTGTTCTCCAGGGTTGAATAATTTGTAAAAAAGCTCAACCACCTCTTCTGTTCCAAGTTTTTGTGCTCGCACACCGATACGACTCAAACCCTGTGATACCGCAGAGATTCGTTGCTCAAGCTGAATACGTGCAGACTCAAAGTTTATATTTTCTTGCTCCGTATGGGCATCTTTTCCAAAAGAAAGAGCGTCCAGCATACTACCAGACCCCGTGTTAATTGCTGGTGGTAGATATGGTACGACAATAAA
Organism: uncultured Candidatus Saccharibacteria bacterium; assembly: GCA_964461165.1. GTDB lineage: Bacteria > Patescibacteriota > Minisyncoccia > Phycocordibacterales > UBA5272 > UBA11704. Next base: position 3,133 of record CAYWTC010000002.1, read on the forward strand.
AAAGTGCTTTGTCATAATATTTGTATCATCGGTAAATTTTTGAATAAAACCCATGTACTCACGTATCTGTATTTTGAGGAGATCTTCCGACACTTCTTTTTCTCTGGATGTGAGGAGTTCGATATAAGGTTTAATGTTAAGTCGTCGTGATTGTACGAAAAACTGAACAGGAAATTCAAGCGAATTGAGGAGGTTTTGAAATTGAAATAAGATCGCTTGCTGCTCATCGTCGCTTTTAAGTGAAAGATTAAGAGAGCTAGTGATAAGCACAGATCGAAGCTCCCCATTTTTAAGGGTAACAATGCCGTCACGTATATTTTCTATTGGAACGAAGTCTTGTGTAGCGGATTGCGATGCCATAGTAAAAGTATAGCAAGAAGTTATTAAAAGAAGCCCTTTCTTCGGGGATTACACTCTACAACGAGGTGGTTCGTTCTGATTCTTTATCAAAAACATCGAGTCCAAGAGCAATGTCATGCAGTTTGCCGCTACTTACCTTGTTGATAGTCACCTCTTTTGCCGCTGTGGTGACAGTGTTTGTAACAGAGACGGGTCCTTTTTCTATGCGCTCACTCGGATGTTTCCAGGTGTATACCTTACTTGATGTAAAGTATGAAAAGGCGCTTTCTAACACAAGACCAAAAGGCCTATCGTTTATTTTGAGAAAAGCTAGAGAGAGGAATAGTGCAACAGGTGGGACGGCGAGTATGATCGCTAAGAATTTTATAGGAATAAATGTCCAGACAAGAAAAGCACAACCAGTCGCACCAAGCATATAACCAAACTGTTTGAGGGTGAAAGGGCCAATGATCTTGTCCTCCATGTCAATAAATTGTGGTACGCGAAACTGCATAGGACTCAGTATATCAGAGTAAGTAACCTATTCTGCAAGCTCTCTGTATGGATCTATGTTGTATTCTGTCGGCGCCTTACTGTATGACGCTGGTTTTTCCGTTGCCACCACAGCGTCATTTGAACCATTTCGAAGTGCGTATAAAGCATCTTGAGTCAGTGTTGGTGATGACGAGACCGGTTCTTCCGTCTTGGCAACTTGCTCTCTAATGTGGTTAAGGCGAGCCTCTACTTCTGCGTCGTCAGGTATCGTATCAAGTACATGAAGCTGCTCCAAGAGATCTGACCGACTACCAGAAGCTAGTATTTGCGGACGAATGTCGGGTGTTGGCACCGTTACTTGTGGTGTTGTTATTGCTGAGTCTTTGGCAGTGGCAGAGAGAATTTGGTCTCGAAGCTCTTCCTTGTTCTCGCCACCGAAAGTTAGTGTATAAACTTCTTTATGCGTGTCAGGTAAGCCAAGGGTAATGTTTCTAGCGTGAGAAAAAATAGTGTCGTCGATGCTGCGTATGAGAGCTGTTGAGGCTTCGGTGGACAGGTTTAGTTTTTTTGGGAGGAGAGTTATAAAGCCTTGGGGCTCTTGAAGTCCACACAGAACCTCAGTAACCATCGTTTTTATATCGAGGAGTTGTGAGACAGTAAGATTGTGTGGTGTTGATAGGTCTCGAATGGTTGCATCAAATTCTTGGCTTTTTGTGTAGTCTATAATTTCTTGAGGCACGTCAAAACTATGAGCAGTGGCTGTTTGCGGCAACGGCGGAGGTATGATCCCTTTTGGAACAAGAACTACCGCCGCAATGTTTTCATAAAGGTGTGTTGCGTCTTGCAGTGAGAGAAAACAAATATTTTGCAACGTAGCGATGGCGACATCCTGTGGTATAAGTTTGAGCACTAGAAAAAGTATGACGTTCTCGACCTCGTCTCGCACCTCTTCCGTAAAAGAATACCCTTGCGAAGCGTGGACGACATCTTGCTGTAGTTCGTCACCAAGAAGGTACTCACGAAGAGCTGTCGGTTGCGAAGAGATAATTGTGTGAAGTTGTTCGAGGGTATATTCTGGCATGGTGTTTATGCGGCACGAGCGGATGTGCTTTCTGGTGAGTCATTTGCTGCACCACCCTTAGCATACCCCTGTAGCTTCTTTCGAAGCGAGCCTATGTTTTGACCAAGTTTGTAGCTTGTTGTGTAGGCTTTTGATGTTGGTGAAGAAGCACTTTGAGATGTCTCTGGTTGTGTAGCCGCCTCCAGTGCGGGTTCAGGAGTGTTTTGAATAGGAGCTGCTCCCGTGCTTGGTTCGACAGATCCACCACCAAGAGGAGCTGATCTACTCGATGTAGAAGGTCGCTGCGTTGCTCGTGGCGAAGAAGGTGACACGCTCGGCTCATCAATTCGTTCCAGGTTCTCTTTTGCCTCTTGACGCTTAAGACGTTTTGCATACTTGTCCATATTGCCAGCAAGAATCTTGCCATCACTTCTCCACAGGCTTTCAAATATCTTTTCATCTGTCGGAGTGCCTGATGCCTTTCGAAGGCCACCAAACTCTTGTCTGAGAGTGTCTTTAAGTGTTCCAGGAATACCTTTCGTAAAAAGGTTTCCAACCCCACTATTTGCAAGCTGCTCTCGGTATGCCTCACGAGCCTCACGACCACCTGGAACATCTTCCATAATTGCACGACCCCGTTCGTCGAGCATGACATTTCCATCAGCGTCTTTCTTTTCCCTACTAACCTTAATTGCGTTAAAACGTCGGGCAGCTTCCTTCTGACGTTTGTCAAAACTACTTTGATAGGTGTCGATACCTTTTCCAAGACCACCACCCATACCTGCCATACCCGCCATTTTTTGAAGACCTGACGTATTGCGAACATCGTATGAGCTATTTGCGAGTGAGTTAGTAAGAGATTTTGCGAAGCGACCAGTGCGAGTATTCTGTAGGGCATTCATCCTATCGCTGTCGCGAAGACGTGCCGCGTATGCACCAAGTGTTGATCGTGCAACAAGACCCGTCCCCCCTGTTGCTAGGCCGACAGCAGCCCCTGTTGCGAAACCACCAATCTTTCCAGCCCACCCTGTGACAGCCTGGCCAACATCCCCACTCACCTGGCGGGTAATTTTAAGCATCAAGTGAAGCAGTCCAAGCATGATAACAATCTTAAAATATACTTGAATATTTTGGGATGAGCTCCACCACCCTTCCGGCGCAGAAAAACCGGACGCACTAATTACCTGCATCATGCGAATAGTGACGTAAAACATGAGAAATGAAATTGGTCCAAGAATAAGCTGATGCAAAAATAGTGATCGAAACTTTTGAGCTGCCGGACCAAGCCATGGCACAACGGTATCAACAAGAAGTAGTGATGATCCTATAATACTGAGCGCAAGTACCAATGTTCTGACGACAAGTAAAATTGCCCACATAAATAAAAAGTACGCCGTATAACAAATGAAAATTAACACAAGAAGGGCCGCAGGTGTTGAGTTGACGTCTTTAAGGGACGCGGTTGAACTCCCGGGCTTTACTGCATCTCCGGCCACCGCTTGAAGCTTTAGCAAACTCATGAGCATCGTTGATGCTGACATGTTTGATTTACCCGAGGCGACGTCTTCCCCAATTGTCGATACGTATATCGTATAACTCACTTTGTTTGACATGTCGATCACAAAGCGAAGCGCTGGGTATGACAAGTTAACACATAACGCAAAAAGAATAAGCCCTGGGAGCACTCGTTGTAATGTTTGCTGTTTACCGGCAATGTACATCACTCCTGCCCACACACTGGCAAACATGACAAAGAGTGATACGACACGCCGAGTGAGATCCCATATCGGGTAGACTTGATCCGTAACAAGTTGTCCAAAGTCTCGGATACCGTAGATGATGGCGTAGTCTAAAAGTCCTGCTGCCGCTGCTGCGAACCATGCGGCAAAAGATATAGCAACAGCTTTAACAATAAAAGCAATAAGCACGTCAACGCAGCTTGTCAGAGAAAACTTCGTTATCTCGCATTTTGCTGCATCATCATCAGTAATTGCCTTTCGGTCGATCCCGCCCTGTTTTTCGAACGGGTCGGCGTTCGAGTACTTATCGCTTTCTGGAGTGTTTGGTGTGAGTGTGCCTCGGTCTACAAGAAGGGCTTGAGTCGCTAAGCTACCGCTAATTTTTGATTTAAATAGAAAAATAATATTTTCTATGTCAGCATAACCTTGCGTAACAAGGCGCTGCTTGTTAAAAGCTTCCTCAGCAAGTCTGAGTGATTGTATCTGTGCTTGTGAGGGCTCTAGAGAAGTTGCTCCAAGCTTATCAAGGTTTGTTAGGTATGTAGTTTTTGCTAAACCAAGGGCTGTAACTGCGTCCCCGATTGCAGTAATCGCCTTGGAGTTTCTGTCCTTGTTGCTCGGCTCTTGTTGTAGTTTTGAAGCATAAAGAGTTTTTGTCGAAGCGAGTTCTTTTTCTGTTGCAGTAAAAACCTTTAACGCCTCACTTTTAAAAAAAGAGAGTCTATTGTCGCGCGTCTCCACCGCCCTGTCTACCGACTGGGCGTGCGCTACGGTAATTGCCATGAAACATGGTATGAGAAATAAACTTACAACAAGAGACTTAGCAAGCCTTTTCATGAGTATCAGTGTATCATGGGAGCTTATAAAGTGCCGCTGTATACAAGGATTTTATGGTCAAAAACTACCGCAAAGCGTTACAAAGGTCAGCGTACTGTTTGTAGGAAGTTGTTTTGTCCTGAGTAATTATTTTGAGGGTGTCCTTATAGTCTTTACTCCGTGTTTTTTCTGATGATGTGCTCGGTAATTGACCAGAGTCCACAGCGTCGCGGTATTCTTTGTAAGTTGTCTGTATTTGGGAAGAGTTTCGTGATGACTGTATGTTGTCACGCCACAGAGTTGCTTTATTTTTTGCTATAAGTGAAGCGTTTCTTTCAGAGGTAATGAGCGTCTCTTTCCCAGATATGAGGCTAAGTCTGTTTGCAATAAACGACCGAGCATTTTGTATCTTTTCTACGTTAGCACTGGAGCTTGTTTGACCAGAAAAGCATTGGTTAAGGCTGTTTAAGTTGGATTTATAGAGACCAAGTTCACGAAGGTAGTCAACGTTGGTCGCTTGTAACTTATCGATACTTGCAAGATATTTATTTAGTTCTGCAAGCATTCCTTTTGTCATACTGGTGTGCTCGCTCTCAGAGAGTGTGCGCGGAGCGTTTGTATCAAATGTTGCTGCATTAACCCCTGTCGGCTGTTGAAGATAAAGACTTGTAAAGCTAGAGATGTTGGTATTATCAACAAGTTCGCCAATATTAAATCTTCCCGCCAGGTCATCAAAGGAGTCAACGGTTAGAGAGTTGAGTCCCTTGCCTGCGACTGCGTCGGTTAGAGATGTTAGCTGAAAGTCCGTTAAACCTCCTTCGAGAAGACTATCAAGTCCCGCAAAAACATCAGATGAATACCCTGTACCCAAGACAGATGTTGCAAGATCTTGCCCGACACTTGTCGCGTCTTCGATAATTGATTCTTGTATTGATGCAGGAGTTGTTATTTGCCACTCGACACAGTCACCTGACGTGGTAAGTTCTCGCAAACATTTTTTCTCAGGGATTATACCAGGAGAGGTAAGTGCGAGACGCTCGTTTTCAAGAGCTTCATCAGTCTCATCAGCAACTTTTGCATTGTAGGCTACGGAATTTCTGTAGGTATTACCCCCGCCAACAAGGCTCAAGAAAGCCCCCCATCCACCTTTGGTAAAGTCATCTGCAAAAAGGTCTGTAAGAGCCTTGTCGCCATTCTTTTTAGATGTCGTGTCTCGACATGTTTCTGCAAGACGGTCACGCTCGTCCTCGTATTCTGCTTGAAGATCGGGGTCACCGTCTATTTCTTCCTGGGATGCACCCACAGTTTCAGCAGCCTCTCGCGAAATAGATGCTTCGGTGCAAAGGTCTCCCTTGATGACACTGGCAAGAGGAGACTTAAGTGCTGTGCTTGCAGGCTCTTTCTCGCCGCGCCGTCGGAGAATGAGGCGGGTTATTGCGTCATCGCTGTTTGCATCGTCGATTGCATCTGTTTCGTCAATGTTTTTGCGTAGTACAGAGTCCTCAATATTACCAAAGTAAGTGTCATAGTTTTGTACGTATGTTGGCCCACCTTGGAAACTTGAGTTTGCCCATTCCAGTCTCTCAGATGCAGTGTCTCGCACTGTTTGCACCATGGTCTCTGTCGCTATCGGGTCAAGCTCGGTGAATTTTTCTGTAAGACTGATTTCTGCCTCGGTCGCCTCCTCGGAAGTGTCGAGAAGTTCTTCAAGAAGGTCTTCATTTTTTTGCAGTGTTGCTTCTGTTGCCAGTCCGCTAGTGTCAAACCCTCCCCCGCCTGCGGAGACGTGTGTACTAAGACTAAGGGTTAGTATAAGAGCTGCAAAAATGTATTTCATAATTATTGTATTAGTATACCCTTATTAAATATATTTCCAGGGTCACTTGTCACAAAGATAATATCTTCTGATTCAAAAAAGTCCTTGAAAAGATTGATGCTATTAAGAAGTGTTTGAAGAGAAGCGATATACCCCCGAACACCAAGAAAGGCACGAAACGGATCTTCTTGCATCATTGTAAGGTTTTCCAGGCGAGATGTGTATTCAGAAACCCTGTTGATGACAGTGAGATGCTGAATCGTTGCACTGTAAGGTACAGGGGTGCTAAGAAGAAAGGCTTCGTACTTTTTAAGTACTGCAAGCTTATTTTTGATGCGGTCGAGGTACATACTATTTTTCGTTTTGGTGTATGTGGACATAAGCTCTACTTCATCGTCACCTTGAGTGGCGCGCAGTGTTGAGATTGTTTTCTGAGCAATAAGGTTACCGTAGGCAGTTAGGGCTTTTTTTGAAGTATCTTGTGATACGGTGAGATCTTTTAGTGTGTAGACACGAGGAGAGATCTTTGCCAGCTCCTCTTGGGCGGCCTGAGAATAGAGTGATGAGGTTGTGTCTGCATCAGTAATACCAGAAGCAGATAAGTATTTTCCGAGCGCGTAGACATTTTTTGCGTACGAAGCGGTAAGGGTATCTGAGGAGGTGTCTGGCTGTTGTGGTGGTAGTTGGTCGCGTATAGCTGGATCCGTACCTCGAAGAGCCTCTTCCCACGCAGGAATACCGTCACCGTCAGTATCCTCATAGAGAGATGCCCCTGTTAATTTGCGAGATACAGCTTCGAGATCTGCATCTTCTTTATATGTTGTATGAGATGTAAAAAAAGTTCGCATCGGCAGAATCGAAACGAGCGTGAATATAAATGTGCCGAGTGCAAGAACAACAAGTGGTCGAGATAGCTGATGTGTTGGTGGCATGATGTAGACAGTATATCCCCTACTTTACAATAATAGAATCACCAGCAATCTCAAAACGTTGAATATCTAGAGTGTTTAAAAACATGCCGTGCACATTTCCTCTACCATCAACCACCATTGATGGTGCATTCGATGAGCTGGCGACAAGAGGGCGTCGTGCCTGTGCTGCGGCTATTTTTGTATATGAAAGGTAATGCACAAAAAACCACAAACGTTCTTTAAATACCGGAAGATGTGATTGAGCAATGATAATATCAGGGTCGTCCTGTACAGCGAAGCGCACCATCTCATACGACGTTAGTTCTGAACACATAATTGCTGCAAATGAAATATTGCCGTGTGTGTATGTTGTCGGACGAGCGTGCAGCGAGTAGGTGTGCATATTTTTATAGCGAGAAAATGTTTCGTTGTCGATGATGCGTCCCAAGAGCCCGTCAAAAAGTGACGGTATATATTCGTTAAATGCAAAAAGTAACCCCTTACCTCTCGCTGTAAGTGGTACATCCAGGAGATACGTCGCACTTATGTTGATAAGTTTGCCATGAGTACGGCGAGTGTCGCCGTCTACAATGAGAGAATCACTAAACTTTTCTGAAAGCGCACGTATTCCCTCCTGAGTAAGGTTGGGAACAAATCGGGCGTCTTCCGGCAGCACTATAAGCGTCGACGAGCTCGTCGCTAGGAGACTTGTGAGAATTGTTCGAGACTTGTAGCGAAGAGCCTGTGTACTGAGACCCTCTTCCTCTGGACTTGTGTATCCAACAATAGAGATAGATGTTGTCGTGGATGGTCCACGAAGTGGTATCGCGTAGTGAATTATGAGCCATGAGATGACGAGCACTGAAGCTGTGACAGCTATCACTTTTATATTTCTCGTAGTGAGTGTCGCAAGTATAAGTACATAGAGCGCCCCGAGTGTGTACACCCCGCCAATATACGCGAACTCAATAAGAGGTGTACCAGAGAGTGCGCTCCCTAATGTACCAAATGACCAATGCAGCCCAAGAGAACTGCTCCCTGTTTTATATACAAGGAGCGAAAGTGTGTAGCTTCGAAGAACTTCAACACAAAGTATTGCGATTGCGTATATACACGGACGTAGTTGCGAGGACACTCCTTTGTTATGAATATATCCGAGTAATGTGTATGGCACGCCCGCAACGAAAGCAAGAATGAGATGGAAGGTGCACAGATATAACAGCTGGTTATCAAGAGAAAGCCACGGTAGTGGATAGGCTGTATATATGACAGATAAAGAAAAGAGGTTGTACGCAAAGCCAAAAAGAAACCAGAGACGGTATGGGTGTGATGTTTTTCGTGTATAAAAGAAAAGAAAAAGCCCGGCAGTAACTACAAGGTAGAAGTTTTGGAGCAAGCTAAGAGCGAGAGAGATATCCATGCGTCGATTGTAACATCCTCTGCCCGAACGTTGTGAGGCAGTGCGGCATGTGCAAAAAGTTCGTCGACAACCTCGGCTGGGTAGAGAGCTGTCAGGTTTGATGATAAGAGCTTTCGCTTATGTGCAAATCCTGCACGTATAAGGTTAAAGAATGTTGTCTCGTGTTCACTACTTGTAAAGCGCTTACGTGAAATGTTTTGTATTGAAAGTATCGCAGAATCAACGTTTGGGATCGGGTGAAAACTCCCCCGGGAAACTCTGCTCACGATAGACGGTGTTCCGTATGCGTGTATTGATAGTGAAAGAAGAGATTGTTTGCCATCGCGTGCGAGCACTCTTTCAGCAACTTCTTTTTGCACAAGAACGACCATGCACGTTGGTTGGTGGGCATTACTGAGATAGTGTTCGAAAATAGCTCCCGTAATATAGTACGGAATATTGGCAATAAGTTTATACCCCCGCAAGAGGTGTGTATCTTTGGCGGGTTCATACGCAAGAGCGTCTCCTTCTATGTAGCTTATGTTTGTAGAGTGTAAAAACTTTTCTTGAAGAAGAGGCAGGAGGTCGCGGTCTTTTTCTAATACGACAACATGAGCCCCTGTTGCCACAAGCGCCTCGGTTAAAAACCCTTTTCCAGGACCTATTTCAAGAACGCTGTCGCCCGTTACGAGGTTGCCAGCGTTTACGATCGAGTGCCGCGCACCTGTTGAGGTGAGAAAGTTTTGCCCAAAATGTTTTTTAGGTTTGTAGTACGGGCGAAGATTTTCTTCTGACATGACATCACTCTATCACAAAGACCGTAATATGCACCCTACAATATTTATATGTACACAACTTTACTGCCACCCACCTTGTAGTAAAGGTCTTCCGTGTGAGATATCGATTCATCAACATCAGCTAAAAACTCACTGGGCGCATTGATTTGTTTTTGCCCAAATATGGTTCGTAGCTCTGCATAGGTGAGATAGAGGTGATGACGCGCTCGTGTCACTGCTACGTAAAAAAGTCGTCGCTCCTCCTCTTCCTCCTCAGTGCTTCGTTTACGGTTGCCAATATTTTTGTGCGGAAAGAGATCTTGCTCGAGCCCGGTAATAAATACATGGTCAAATTCTAGACCCTTTGATGCATGTATTGTCATGAGTCGGACACCGTCCTTTTCCTCCTTGTCGTTGTCTTGGTCGGACATAAGAGAGACTTCTTCAAGAAACTGCTGAACGGTTTCTGTGCCTGGGCGGTCGTCATACGGGACGGTGATTGATACAAGCTCTCGCACATTCTCAAGCCGCTCTCTGTCCTCGCTCGACCCTTCAAGAAGCTCTTTTTCTATACCACCGTCAACAATTATCATGTGAATGACATGCGATAGTGGTTCAGTCATGAGGCGTTCGACGATCGTGTCGAGGAATGTGTACACAGCGGTAACTTTCTGTGTAGCAGCAGAAGAAAGCGCCCCCCCTGCAAAGAGTTTTGCGATAGTTGTTTTACCGATCCCCTTCTTCGGTGTTTCAAAAACACGTTTAAGGTCCGCCTGTGACGCGCGATTGAGTGCGCTTCGTAGATAACTAAGTACATCTTTTATTTCCCGTCGCTCAAAAAACTTTGTTCCAAGAAGGTTGTACGGTACGCTGTTATAAATAAATGCTTCCTCCAAAACACGAGATTGAAAGTTTGCGCGGTAAAGCACGGCGATATTTGGCGCTGGTACACCCTGTGCAATGAGAGAGGCGGCCCTTGTTGCGATGAGCTCCGCCTCGGCTTGTTCTTCCCACGCAGGTAGTATGCTGATGGGGTCGCCATCACCTTGAGATGTAAAAAGATTTTTTTCCTGACGGACAGTATTTTTCTTGATAGAAGCATTTTCAAGTGAAAGAATGTTTGCTGTTGAGCGGTAGTTCTCTTCAAGGAGTACGGTTGTTGTACCTGGAAAGTCACGCTCAAAGTTCATAATGTTACGAACATTTGCCCCTCGCCAGCTGTAAATATTTTGATCGGTATCTCCCACCACGCAAATATTTTGCCTGGTTTCACTCACAAGGAGTTTAATAAAAGCATACTGACTTGCATTCGTATCCTGATACTCGTCAATATGTACATATTTGAATCGATCCTGATATGATTGTGCGATCTGTGGATGTGATTTTAGGAGCTTAACCGCAAGTACGATCAGGTCGTCAAAGTCGACAGCCTTTTGCTCTCTGAGGTTTTGTTCGTATAGCCTCCATACTGATGCGACAATGTCCATCTGAGCATTTGCGACTTTATGCTTGTACTCATCAACGCTTACAAAATCGCCCTTTTCTCGACTGATGATATGACGTATTTTTGAAGGATCATTTACTTTTGGATCGATACCGAGAACCTCGAGCGCTTGTTTGATAACAGACAATGAGTCTGACTGATCGAGTATTGTTGGGTATTTGGTGAGGCCAACACGTGATCCGTGTTCAGAAAGAATCATGACCCCAAGGGAGTGAAAGGTCTTGATAAGTGGCACCTGTCGCGTCTGGTAGCGAGACGGTACATCTTTTTCAATGAGGCGCTCCTCTTCAAGTCTTCCAATAATACGTTCGCGCATTTCCTTTGCTGCTTTATTAGTAAACGTAACCGCAAGGATGTGATAGGGTTCTGTGCCTTGTTTAACAATATGGACAATACGTTCGGTGATTGTTTTTGTTTTACCAGCGCCCGCACCTGCAAGAATAAGAAGTGGACCCTCTGTATGCTCTACTGCGGATACCTGCTGCGCATTTAGTGGGGTACTCCTCATAGTTATTCGAGTGTAGCACAGCCGCTTTTATATAAAAGATATCTTATTTTTGTGTGAACGTTGCAAGAAGTGAACGGCGAGCCTCTTCATAAAGTGCTTCATAATCCGGTACGAGATGTTTAAGAGTTGTGATAAAAAACTCAGGCCCCATGCCGAGGGACGCATCAAGGGCCGCATAGTTGTCCGCCCCTATTTTTTGATGTACCATTGCCAAAAATTGTTTTTGTATCGCGGAGACAAGGCCTTGAAGAATTTTTTCTTGATCCTCCTGGGAAAGGGTGTCTATGTTGAGCTCTCGCAGAGCTTGTGATAGTTCGTGTTCATTCATAATAATTTATTTTTGAGGGGTAGTGGCGACCCGAGCTTTTGCCGTATTAAGATTTTTTGTAACTGTCTGCTTGATTATTGCCAGAGTGTCGAGGAGCGGAGTGGTGTCAGTAATTTTCATGTACCCACCACCGTTTAGTCGTACGGAGTAGCTCTTGTCGGCATCATCCTTCTCTATTGTGGACCCCGAACTGCGAAGCGTATCAAGAAGAATATTAAATTTCTCGGTTAGGAGGCCGCGAACCTTCTGAGAGTCGAGATTTCCAGCCGCAGGGAGGTTGATCGCCCCAGTATTATCATTGATAAGAGAGTAAAATTTACCATGTCCACCATTTTCAACTTCTTGTTTGCGGAGATTTGTCATAAATGTTTCGAATTCCACAGGAGAAACACCCCCTAATGCATCAGCAAAGAAAAGTTTCATAAGCTCGTGCGGTGTGCCAGTTTTGAGGAGTTCCTGCGTTGCTCTTGTGAGCATGCCTCGAATGGTTTTTTTTGCATCTTTACTTGGGTCGTTGGTCTCGATGAGGTGTAGCACTGTTTGCGTCGTTGAAGAAAGCTCGTTGTAGAGGTTGGTCGGAGCAGTATCAAATCGCGTATCAATATATGAACCAACTTCATCAGGTGTAATCGGCGCTGTTGCGGGGGTCTGCGGTCCAGCAGTAGGCGCGGGCGCGGTTGGTGGCACCGCAGCTGCTCCCCCTGGTTTTGTAAGAGATGATTTGAGCGCATCAACGGCAAGTGCTGTGCCAAGAACAAAAGCTAGCATCGCAAGAACACTTTTCGGTTGTGTGAAATGTGTCACCCATGTTTTTTGAGCAGCAGCCTGCGCTTGTGGTGTAGGAGCCGCTGCTGGAGCTGCCGCAGGTGGAGCAGGCATGCGTGGAGCAGGTGGCTGACCAACGAGGTCTATCTCTATCTGGTTTCCTGGGATGTTTAAAAATCTTGTAAGTACCGCCTGGTCAAACGTGTATGTTTCTGGTGTGGCAGCTGGTGAGCAAACCCCATAAGCTTCTAACTCTTTGAGAATGCTTTCCGCGTCAACTTTTTCGCTGAGACCTAATTCGCCCATAAGTTCATCAAGTGTTACCTCGCCAGCACCGGACATTTTTGGACGTTTTGCGATTTCAGCTAAAGCATCCCCGATACTAGTCGCTGATATTGCGTATCGTGGTGCTGCTGGTGCAGCAGTGGGAGCTGGAGCCCCTGCTGGTGGTGTGCTAGGAGCAGGTGTTGGTGCAGGGCTAGGAGCTGGTGTGGGTGCTGGACTAGGGGCCGGAGTAGGTGCTGCAGTTGCAACGAGTGGGCTGATGTCTAAGACGTTTCCGCTCTTAAGAAGAGCTATTAGTTTAGGAAGATCTGTTGTAAACGTCCCCGCAGTGGCACCTGCAACAAGAGTGCCACGTGCTTTAAGACCTTCGAATACGTAAGTGGCGTAAGTGTCAGGAATTTTTAAAGCTGCCGCTAGGTTTTGTGGAGTGATCTCTTTCACCCCGCTTTGAAGAATGCTGACAAGGGCACTTTTAAGAGTTGCTGCTGTGAAAACTGTTTGAGGTGCCGCGACAGGTGCTACCGGCGCTGCCGTAGGGACAGGTGTAGGAGCAGGAGGCGGTACAGGCGCAGCGGCCGGAGCTGCTGTGGGGCCGGGTGTCGTCGTCACTGCTGGAGAAGGTGATGCATTTTTTGCTGCATTAATAGCGGCCACGAGTTTTGTTGGATCAAAGGAAGGCATGGTTCGTAGTATTTATTGTATAACACCCAAGTTTTTTAGTGAACTAATAATCCTTTGTGCACTGTCTCGAATAACACCTCGTGACACGAGCTCGTCTTCGGTTATTTCGCCGCTAAAAGTCCCTGCGGTAGCCTCTGTTGCAATCTGTTCTAGTGTTGTTGAGTGAAAAGCTAGAAGCTCCTGCTCGCTAAGATGTGCCTCTGGTGAAGCTGGTGTTACTTGTGGTCCTTTTTTGAGTGCAGTCTCAACTTCTTTTTTGCGCGCTTGTAGCACTGAGGTAATACTGCCAATAGACTGGCGCAAGAGGCTCTGGTCAACTTGTTGTAATGCCCTGAGAATAGAGTTTATAGTATGAATAAAGCCGCCAAGTTCAGATGCTTTTTCATGCAACAATTCGACTGAGTCCGTCTTCCCCGCGGCAAGTGAGTCTAGGATATCCTTTGATTCGCGTGAACAGATGTCTGCCTCAATGAGTTGCGTAAGAAGGTCGTTGCAGTGGTAAAAGTCATCAAGATTTTGTCTCAGCTTAGGAGCTGACTCTTTTCTAAGCTCTTCCCCATACTGAACTGTGATGAGTCGATACGTATTGTCTCTCAGAGCCGCAACATCATCCCCTGACATTTTGCCTTGTGAGTAGTCTAGTACCGCCTGAGTAAGTAAACCCTTTTGGTCCTCTACGAGCCGCATTAAAAATGGCTTCGGTTCAGGGGCTTTCAGTATATTCTCAGGAAGAGGTTTTCCTAGTCCCTGACCGGCAGTTTTTATTGGCTGTGTTTGGTCGGTGAGTCTTGAGTTCCCCGTTGCAAATGAACGAAGGCGTTGTGGTTCTGCCTCTGGCACAGACACAACATACTCTTCCCTGTCAGAGAATATTTTTAAAATATTGAGTTGCCTGTGGATGTTGTATAAACGGGGGTCGTCTGCTGGTATTTCAATGTTGTCATTAAGCCAATCAACAAAATCTCCAATATCGTAACGAAAATCAATAGTGGAGTGCTCAAGTTCTTCTTTTGCCCTTCGAGAGTTTCTTGTGCCGGTCTCTTCGGATTCTCGTATTGCAGCACGCAGAGGGGCAACTTTTTCACTCAGGGTGTCTATTTGATTTTTTAAATCTTGATCTAAACTTTTGTCGTCGGGGTCACCAGTTGTTACAAAGCCCTTTATCTCACGAGAAAGACGCTCCCAGGTCACGCACAAATTTTTTAGTTTAAAACGAAGGTCTCGAAGATCCTGTTCTAAAGTATCCCTTTCTATTCGCTCTCGTTGCCTGCGAGCATCTTCTGTCTGCTCTTGATTACCAGCTCTAACGCCGCTGTCTACTCGTGGCTGTACCCTGTTAAAAGTACCCCTTGGTGCTCCTGTTTTTGCAGACCCAGGATCGGTGCCACCGTCAGAAGCTTGTTGATCAGGAGCTCCGCCGCCCGCAACAAGCCCCCCTAGGTTAGATAGGTCAGCCCTTGGTCCACCCCTTCCTTGTCCGCGGTCTCGATTACTGTTTCCTTTTCCCATAATTATACCCCTCAGTATACTCGGAAAACGATATTTTCCTTGTAAAGTAACAGTCGAGGCTGTGTATATGTCATAGAAAGCGCGACGCGCACGAGGTGCTCTTCGTTGAGATTCTTGTTGAAACATGATAGATTAAAGTGACGCCGAACAAGATATAGATCTTGACGGAAGCTTCCAGAATTGTTGTAGTATTAGCGTAATGTTGTACTACAATGCTCCTGTAATTGAGGTCTCCAGACTTCCCCTACTCTATAGTAGTATCTCTGCTCAAACGCCATATGGCGCTCCATAGTGTTTATATAGCTTTACTGCTCGGGCTTGTTGTCCCTCAGGAGCTTTATGCTGCTTCATTGGTAAAAACGTTTACTGAAAGAGTGCGGTCTATTTTTCTTGAGCCATCACCAGAAGACGAGCTCACACAGTCGTCCCAAACAATTCCGGTGTTAAAGCCGACCCTTATTTCTTCTACGAAAGAAGATGATGACACATTCAATGACCCTACGGTTTTGTCTGCAACGACAGGGTCCCTACGAATGTCGACTGAGGATATTGATTTTCCTCTCGATGACACCATCTCTGTGTATGAAGTAAAAAAAGGTGACACCCTTGCTGCAATAGCAAAGCTTTTTAATGTTTCTAAAAATACCATTATGTGGGCGAACAACATGTCCTCAGAAAAAGTAACCCCTGGCGATACGCTTGTTATTTTGCCGGTGACAGGAATTAAGCACATCGTGAAAAAAGGTGACACACTCGCAACTGTCGCAAAAAAATACAAAGCGGAAGTGGGAGACATTGCTATCTATAACGGTATCGCAAAAGACAGCGCTCTCGCGCTCGGTGACGTAATCATTGTTCCTGATGGTGAAATCACTGTTTCAGTCCCAGTGACAAAACCTGTACAAGGAAAGAAGACGACGACATACACACAAGCTGCCCCTACTGGATTTTTGATACGACCTATCGTGACTGGTATCAAGACACAGGGTATTCATGGTCACAATGCTATTGATATCGGTGTTGCCCAAGGTACGCCGCTTCTTGCGTCTGCAAATGGAAAGGTGCTCGTCGCAAAAATGGGTGGATACAACGGTGGATACGGAAACATGATTATTATTGCTCATGCAGGAAATGTGCAAACAGTCTATGCGCACCTGAAAGAGGTCTATGTAACGGCGGGAGATATCGTTGTGCAGGGTCAAATTATTGGTGCGACAGGAAACACAGGGAATTCAACCGGACCCCATCTTCACTTTGAGGTTCGTGGAGCAAAGAATCCATTTTAAGGAAATGCAGATGGTGTAGAGATTGGGTTATACGAACGAGGGCCGCCATGGGCGGCCCTCGTTCGTATAAAGATCTAACTTATACCCTGCTCTCGTACAACTTTGGTCGATACTGAAACGCTTCGAGCACGTCTGCTTCTGCTATTTCGGTACTGCCACGAATGTCTGCAATTGTACGAGCAAGCCTGAGCACGCGATGATATGATCGCGGCGAAAGAGTGTGAGATGTGGCAAGTGTTTTAGCGGTAAGGTCTGCTTCTTTGGATATGTGAAGTGTGTGTGGTATGTCTCGCGGATGAATATCTCGGTTACGGGTGTATGACCGTCCACTATCTTTGTATCTTTTGTGTGCGAATGCTCTCGCCTTCTCGACAAGTTCTTTGTACATATCGCTCGTATCTTTTGACTGAGCGTGTGAGAGTGTTTCAAAGTCAATGTGTCGCACAGGTACCCACATGTCGATGCGATCCATGATAGGACCAGAAAGCTTTTTAGCATATTTATTAATATCAGACGGAGTGCAGGTGCAGCGTTTTACATTACTTCCAAGATATCCGCAGGGGCACGGGTTCATCGCAGCGACGAGTGTGCACACCGCAGGAAAGTTTGATGTACCTTTGGCCCGTGCGACAGAGATCACTCCTTCCTCGAGTGGTTGTCGCAGTGATTCGATGACGCGTTTATCGAACTCTGGAAACTCGTCGAGAAATAGCACGCCACGATGTGCGAGAGTTATTTCTCCGGGTCGAGGGTATGCCCCGCCGCCGACGATTGATACATGCGACGAGGTGTGGTGTGGACTGCGAAATGGTGGGTGCGTCACAAGACCATTCCCTGCGCTTGTTATCGAGTGAATCGATGTCACCTCAAAGACTTCTTCATGAGACAGCGGCGGTAGAATGCTCGCGAATGCTCGTGCAAGCATCGTCTTACCTGTGCCAGGCGGGCCGTAGAGTAAAATATTATGCCCACCCGCTGCCGCAATGAGAAGTGCTCGCTTTGCCTGGTCTTGTCCTTGAATGTCGTGCATATCAAGGTAAAAGTCAGGTCGATTATACATAATCGTTCCGCGAGGAGTTTCCATAAGAGGTACTTCAATACCCCCGCTTTCTGCTGTGAGACCTCCATGATGTAGTGCGATGTCTCGCAGTGTGCGCACGCCATAGACGGTGATACCTTCTACGAGCGCAGCCTCATCTTTGTTCGTATGGGGTACAAATATGTGAGTGTACCCTTGCTGCTTAGCGTATTGTGTTATTGGTAGTATGCCTCGCATCTCTTTTATCTCGCCATTGAGAGAAAGTTCTCCGACCATAAGCGAAGTGCTCTCGACATGAGAGATTTGTTTTGATGCGAGAAGATATCCAAGAGCAATCGGAAGGTCAAAGTGTGAGCCCTCTTTTTTGATATGAGCAGGAGCAAGCGACACAACAACTTTATGATTTTCTGTTTTTGGATTTTTGAGACCGGTATTTTTTAATGCCGCGATGATACGGTCACGACTTTCGTCAATTGTTTTGTCTGGTAGTCCGACGATGGAAAAGGAGTATAGTCCAGACGAAACATCTACCTCAACATCGACACCCTGTGGTGATAGTCCTAGTATGTGTGCGCTATGTAGTCGTACGACACTCATTAGCGAAGTATAGCACTACGAAGCGTGATGATAGCGTCTGTACTTGTGGCAAAGATGAGATGACTGGCACCAACGAAAGCGTAGACAAATGTAGATGATGCAGATTCTGCAATGCGCATATTCTGATTTGAAAGCGTTATGTCATTAAAAGTAAGAAGCTCGTCGGTCGGCGTAGTAAAAGCATTTCTTTGTATATCTTTCGCGACTACCTGCTCATTGGTAAGCATGTACGCAAAGATTGGAGGAAACTCTGCGAGT
>CAYWTC010000002.1:21279-22487 GCA_964461165.1 uncultured Candidatus Saccharibacteria bacterium
ATCATCTTGTGCTGTGTGTGATATGAATCGCCCAACAGAGTTTGCAAGGTTTGGTGATAGTGTTGCAAGGTCCTTACCTTGTGTGATAATTGGTGCCTGAGCCAGAGACGCAGTACTTGGTGCGGGAGTGGTGTGAGTCGTGATATACCATGCGACAGCGATAACACACGCGAGGATAAGAACTACACCACTAAGAACAATAAGGAGTGTCCCACGTTCTTTTTGCGCAGCAGTATTTCCAATAGAACCAGTCGCCGCGGCGATGTCGCTAATAGTTGCTTCTTTATGTGATATCTCGTCAGAGATGTCGTGCTCAAATGTTTCCACTGCTGGTGTTTCCATGTATCTAGTATAGCAAGACGACAGACTTTCTTGGTTGAGGATAATAAAAACCACCACACAGGAGTGTGGTGGTTTTTATCATATATGATTACTCCCCTGGAACAATACCAAGACTCTCGTCGGTGTATTCTGTCGGAGAACTTTTCTTTGGAGCTCGTGTTTTTTTGGCTGGTCGCCGTAGTCGAGATCCAATCAAAAATTGATCTGGCTTTTCACACATATCAATAAAGTCCTCACAGCTTTCGCGAAGCTTTGTCGATGATGATCGTCCGAATGAGATCACTTCTACCTGAACACCAAAGTGTTCTTTGAGGAATTGTACGAGTGGCACGAAGTCGCCGTCCCCTGTTGCAAGCACGATGGTATCTACTTTTGGTGCGATACGAATAGCATCCACTGCCATGCCCACGTCCCAGTCCGCTTTCTTTGCTCCACCATAAAAGATTTGAAGGTCTTTTGTTTTGGCTTCAATACCGAGCTTTGTAAGAGCTTCAAAGAACTGAGTTTCATCCCCTGCTTCTGTGGTGATGACGTATGCGATAGCGCGGATAAGTTTACGCTTTGCGAGACATGCCTGTACGACTGCTCCAAAGTTTACTTTTGAGTTATAAAGGTTTTTTGCACTGTGATACAAGTTTTGTGTATCGATAAAAATTGCGACACGCTGGTCGCTGTGTTTAATGACTGACATATAGTAGTTGGTAGTTAGTAGCTAGTCGTTGATAGTACATACATACAAGACAACACACTAAAAACTTTTAATATTAAAATAGAAACGTATAGTTAGTATACAGTAAAAAAGATACCAGAATATAGATAGCAGGTTTACAGATTAGTGGGGGGGGGGGGGGGGCCCCCCCCAAAAG
>CAYWTC010000002.1:22497-35048 GCA_964461165.1 uncultured Candidatus Saccharibacteria bacterium
AAAATTTTAATATTAAAATATAAACTTATATTTCTTATCCCGTAAAAATTATACCTCAATATCTCTCACTGTTTAACATTTTTGTGCGGGTCCCTAAGGCACCCGCACTAATCTGTTTCCTGATAGCGAAATGGCTTTTCTTGTTTACTTCAAGCCTAGTTTTTCTACAACAGCGTTATAACGCTTCTTGTTAGATGCGGCGAGGTACTTAAGATGTGTTCGGCGATCTGCCACCATCTGAATAAGTCCGCGACGTGAGTGGTTATCTTTTTTGTGAACCTTCAAATGATTTGTAAGTTCAGTAATTTTTTTACTCAAAAGTGACACCTGAACCTCAGGAGATCCAGTATCTGTCGCATGAATTTGAACGTTTTTGATGGCCGTAGCCTTTTTTCGTGCAGTAAGCATATTGATTAACTATTTTGGTATTGTATCACACATTTCCTTATAACGCAAGCCCCGAAGGTGGGCGCAGGGTGAACCGTGAGATTCCTGGCTTGGTCCGATTAGACACCAGACAACCCCTCTTTTTAAAGAAAAGTCGTATTAATTGTGCGACATTAGTGTAAACTGTAGATACTAGAATATAGACATACAGACAATAGAAAGATTTTCTGATATCTATAAGCAAAGCGGTCTAGTATCTGCACTCACGTACTTATGAACTCTCTCCCCTCACTCAAATCTGATTTTCTTCAATATATAGAAATAGAAAAAGGACGATCTGCCCTTACAGTGCGTAACTACGAGCATTACCTCGATCGTTTTTTGGAGTTTGCAAAAGTAGAGTCCCCTGCTGATATTACTGAAAGCATGATGCGAGAGTACCGTGTATTTCTAAATCGTTTTCCAGCACGGGTAGCAAAAAAGGGTCAAGCACAAGAGACCCTCGACAAACGTACTCAAAATTATCACCTTATTGCACTTCGTGCGTTCTTTAAATATATCCGCAAACGTGGAGTACAAGGCTACGACCCAGAGCGTATAGAGCTCGCCAAAACTTCGCAACGCGAACTCGATCTCATTTCAGAAAAAGAACTTCAAAACCTTTTAGGAGCACCGGATGTCTCTACCCCCGCTGGACTTCGCGACAAAGCAATACTCGAATTGTTTTTTTCAACAGGGCTTCGTGTGTCTGAGCTATGTTCGCTCGACAGAGATACGGATCTTCTCTCACGGGAAGTGTCTGTTCGTGGTAAGGGTGGAAAAGTACGTGTCGTATTTATTTCTGATATTGCTGCGCAGTCCGTTAAAAAATATCTTGACATGCGAGTAGATATTGATGAAGCGATGTTTATTGACCACTCCCCTCGTGCACACGCCAGAATGGTGAAAGAAGAGTCTGTGAGACTAACCCCACGAAGTGTGGAACGTATTGTACAAAAGTATGCCGAGCGTGCTGGTATTGCAAAGAAGTGTACGCCACACGTGTTACGGCACTCATTCGCTACGGACCTTCTCTATAATGGTGCTGATTTGCGCACGGTGCAGATGATGCTTGGACATGCGTCTATTGCTACGACGCAGATATACACCAACGTGACAAATAAATTCCTCCGCGACCAGTTCGACAAGTTTCACTCAAAAAAGAAAGAGTAATGAGGTGCCTTCTTTGTTTTGGTATACTAGGGCTCTATGAAACTCATCTCGTGGAATGTAAACGGCATACGAGCTGCCCACAAAAAAGGGGCACTCACGGAACTTTTTTCAATGGATGGAGATATTGTTTGTGTTCAAGAGACAAAGGCAACTAGAGAGCAGTTAGGCGAAGACATTACATCGCCAGAAGGATATACATCATATTTTGATAGTTCAAAAGTTCGTAAAGGGTACTCAGGTGTAGCGATGTATACAAAAGCTGAGCCGGAAGATGTGCTCTATGGTCTTGGCAAAGACGAATATGACGAAGAAGGTCGCTGCCTTACGCTTTGTTTCAAAGACCTCGCTATTGTGACGGCATATTTTCCAAATGGCGGACGAGATGAGGAGCATTTTCAATTCAAGCTCCGTTACTATGATATGTTTTTGCAACATGTACAGAAGCTCGAGAAGAAGTATGGGGCGGTTATCTTTTGTGGCGACTTAAATGTTGCACACAATGAAATCGACCTTGCCCGCCCGAAAGAAAATAGTAAACAGATAGGGTTCCTTCCTGTTGAGCGCGCGTGGGTAGATCGTGTAGAAGAGACTGGTTTCGTGGACACATTCCGCACACTTCATAAAGATGAGGTGAAATATTCTTGGTGGGATCAGAAAACATTTTCACGAGACCGAAACGTTGGGTGGAGAATAGACTATGTATTTGTTTCAAAAAGTCTTATTCACAAAGTGGAGACTGCAAATATTATGACCGACGTGATGGGGAGCGACCATGCACCGTGCGTCGTTGAAATTTCATTATAAAAATACCCTGCATATGCAGGGTATTTTTATGTATTATTCAGATTTACCAAAAAGTGATTTTAAACTTTCAAGTGTTGATCGGAATGATTCTTTGAGAGTCTTTGTTTCTTCTTTGTGTTCTGCTTGCAGAGCGTGGAGTTCTTCTTTTTTAGAATCAGCTTCTTCTTTAAGCTCTTTTACTGCTGCTGCACGGTCACCCTTTTTTGTATCACGGCAGGCGCGTGCATCATTTTCAAAACCAGACCATACGTTCTTGCGAGCGATGTTGAGTGTCTCTTGAATAGCTCGCACATCTGCTTTATATTTTTCTGCTGCTGCACGTATCGCTGCAGATTTCGCGTCACCCTCTTCTTCCTCGGCTGCTTTTAGGGAGTCCTTTCGTGTCTCTAGAGCTTTTTGCATTGACTCATTGTAGGTACTGCGTGCGTCCCCAAGAGATGTTTCTCGCTTTTCTATTGCAGCTTGAGAACATATTGTGAAACTGCTCATTGAAGGAGTGGATGAGCTTGTGCTTGCTGTCTGTGCATAAAGTGCAACAGGGAGAGCAAGGAATGCGTATGTTATTGATAGTAATGTTTTTTTCATGGCAAGAAGATAATATATCTATACTACTATATTTTTAGTGTATCGCAAGACGAGCAATATCGTCGGCATCTATCCCCGCTTCGTATATTGCGACATCCCTGTCGATAGTGTAGAAGATATGTTGCTCATCAAGAGTATTGGTAAATGGTTGGTATACAGCAAGGAATAACATGGAGAGTGCCACAGCTTGGGTAAGCGCTACGAAGAAATACGGTGAACGTAGTCGCCCAGCTTCTTTCAAAGGTTTTTGTTGCTCTGGTATATGAGACATGATTCGTGAAAGAAGTTCTGGAGACGGAACACACGCTTCCATACTTTGGCGAAGCGCTTTCTCAAGATGTGGAACGGTTGGGTGGTTATTCATACAAGTGATGTGTAGCGGTACGAAGTGATTCAAGTCCACGAGATTTTATTTTACGGATATAGGCCTCTTCTTTGTCTAGTACCTCAGCGATTTCTTTGTGAGAAAGATCTGCGGTGAAGTAAAGGCGAAGCACATCTTGCTCTAGGGGAGGCAGTGTATCGATATGCTCCCATATGCGGCCTGCGAGGTGAGACATGTGCATCTCATCTTCGAGGTTGCTGTGGTCTGTGAGACTCACCTCTTCCCCTTCGCCGAAGTGCTCAAATCGTTTTTTCTCGTGATGATTAATCATGAGTCGTTTTGCAATCGTAAAAAGGTAGGAGAGCGGAGACACTGTTTCTAGTTCGTAACGAGGCAGGGCTTCGTAAAATCTCAGAAACACGTTTTGACACAAGTCCTCCGTAAGGTCTTTATCTCTGGTTCTTGAATAAATGTACCGGTAGAGGGGTGTTATATACGTGGTATACAACAGTGTAAAAGCATCAGCGTCACCACGCTTTGCAGCCGCAATGACTGATATGAGACGCTTCTTTTCTTCCTCCACATTAAGAATAACCGGTTTAGATTGGTTCTGTGACAGCATCGATACCGGGAAGTGTACCATTTGCCAGGTATGCGAGCATCGCACCCCCTCCGAGAGACATATATCCGATACGGCCCAGACCTTCCATGTGATCAGCTACTTCAAGTGTGTCACCTCCTCCTATAATCACCGTACCACTTTTCTTCTCTTTGAGCGCGAGAAGAGTATGTTCAGTGCCGTAGAGCCACCCCTTTTCATAAAGTCCGACAGGGCCATTCATGATAATCGTTGAAGAGAAAGTAATTTTTTCTTGGAGCATTGCTATGGTGTCTTTACCACAGTCGACAATCACACCATGTGGAGGTACATCGCGCACGCTTACCGTTTCCCCTGTTGCAAGGACAACATCCTCCGGTGTGAGAAGGTTAGGATGTGAAAGAAGTGATTCAGGCACAGGCTGCTTGTCTTCGTAAAAACTGTCACCGATCTCTAGACCTCGCTGTCGTAGTATGGTGTGAACCATAGCCCCACCAACAAATACCGAAACACCCTGATAGAGATATTTTTCTACAAGACTAAGCTTTGTGCTTATTTTTGATCCTCCAATAATAAGGAGTGCAGGTTTTGTTGGTGTAAGTGCAGGTGCTAAATGTTCTAGTTCTGTGATAAATGTTGGTCCAAAATATGAAAGCATTACACGAGGTATGCCGGTAACACTCGCATGATCTCTGTGCGATACAGAAAATGCATCATTAATAAAGACATCTCCAAGTGATGCGAACGATCTCGAAAGAGACGGTATGCAATCTTCTTCACCAGGAAACATTCTTACATTTTCAAGGAGGACACATTCCCCGGCAGACATTGATGCGACACGAGTATGGATCTCATCAAAAGAAGTGCTTTGTATAAATGTAACATTCGGGACATTTGTTTGGAGGGTTCGAGCGACCGGTTCAATACTTTCGCCGTGTTCTCCAAAGTGAGAAAGGATAATCACTTTTGCACCATGAGATGAAAGTTCTTTAATGTACGGTGTTACTGCTTGTATACGAAGATCATCAACAACACGACCGTGTATAACGGGAACGTTAAAGTCTACACGAATAAGAACGCGCTTATGTGCGAGTGCAGAAGCAGGAGGTGCTATATGATGTCGCCACGAAGTGTTAATCATTGAGCTTGTGATGAAAGTATGGAAAGGTATGACGCGACATCTTGTGATGATCTGCCAAGCAATAGTCCGTCGACACCGCCCTCTGTGAGGAACTCCTCCGCATTATCTGGCGTAACAGCACCTCCATATACAATACGTACTTTTTTTGCGACGTCGATACCCACCATGTTTGCAAGCGCTCGTCGCAAAGCGATGATGACCTCAAAACATTCTTTTGATGTAGCACTCACGTCTTTTCCGATTGCCCAGAGTGGTTCATATGCAATCACAAGGTTGTGATACAGCTTACTGTCCAAGTGTGACAAGAGTGTGCTCAGTTCGTATTCGAGCTCTTTAAGGTAGGCACCTTTTTCATCTCTGTCATGTTCACCACAACATACAACGGTCAGCAGTCCTGCAAGGAGCGAGAGTTCTATTTTTTGGATAAGAAGGTCTTGCGTCTCTCCTCGTGCACGAACTTCACTATGACCAACAATCGCAAATGATGCACCGGCTGATCGTAACTGTGTGGCAGTAGTTTCGCCCGTGCTTGCGCCGAGGATAGTGCCGGAGATATTCTGGGCCCCGATTACCCCTTGATTGGTTATGGTCGAAAGAGTTCCGATAAAAGCCTCTGGTACCGCAATGAGGTATGGCGGCAAGTGTTTTATCGCAGTGTACTTTTTCTCAAGTGCTTTGATGAAGCTTGTAGCCTCCTTTATTGTTGCAGGAAATGTTTTCCAGTTTGCAATAATAAGCGGCTTACTTATTTTTTTCATCTAAAAAGTATATCACGCCACCTTTGTGTGGTGTCTATAGAAAATACGCGCAGCCCAGAGGGCTGCGCGGTTTCAAAGCCGAACTGAGCGCCACATACGGTGATTGGCCTCCTTGGTCCAGACCAGTGGTGGCTCCAGTGCCGTGACGAGACCAGCCACGCCACTTTTTTTGAAAATATCCGGATGGGTCACTGTTGTGAGCTGGTGTAGCCCGGGACCTTCGGCGACGGTGACATGGGGGTTAAACAGTGGACTCGTCGGTGGGTAGACAAAATGATTGCTATCGCCGATTGCAGAGCGCGCGATCTCGACCTGTTGACGCAAAATGTCGCTCATTCTGAATCGCACAACAATCGCATCAGAGTCTTCACTTGTAAAGTGATCAATTTTGTCGCCGTACAGCAGGGTCTGCATGTTCCCCCTGTCGGCAAATGCCCTGCAAAGAGACAGCGTAACCGCCATGAACCTCGCCTCGTCTGGCGTAGCGTAAAAAGGCGGAACAAATGTCAGGTGGTCACCAAGCTTCGGCGAGGTGTAGGTAATATTGTGATCCCGCAAGAGTTTCCTCATGTCGACAAGCCGTGCCGACAGAGAGGAGTTCTCGCGCACAGGACTCGCGAGACAGTAGATTTCTTGTCGCATGTAAGTGCTCCAGGTAGTGTACAGATGCTCTAACACTACAAAAATAAGCGCACAAGTACAAGGCCTTGCTTTTTGCGGTGAATATGGTATACTGGTATTTGTTAATAAGGTGTGTATGTGTAACCGGCTCCGAAAGAGCCGGTAAAATTTTTATAAACATAAAAAGCGTTACAGCTATCACAAGTATGTTGGATATTAAAGCTTTAAAAATCGCTCTTGAACAATTGGAGCAAGAAAAAAAGATTTCTCATGATAAAGTTGTTGACGCAGTAGAAAAATCTCTTGCGGCAGCGTATCAGAAAGAGTATGGAAAGCGTGGACAGCTTATTAAGTGTGCTATTGATTTCGAAACTGGCGAAACTCGTTTTGAGCAGGTAAAGCTTGTCGTTGATGATACGACAGTGCGCATGCCTGTCGAAGGAGAGGATGAAAACACCCCAGAGCCAGTTGCAGAAGAAGGAGAAGTGCTTCTCCCTCGATACAACGAAGAGCGCCACATGTTTCTCAAAGACGCTCGTCTTTTGAAGAAAAATGCAGAGCTCGGCGACGAAATCGTATTCCCTCTTGATAGCCAGGACGACTTTGGACGTATTGCTGCTCAAACAGCAAAACAAGTTATTGTACAAAAGCTGCGCGAGGCAGAACGTGAGAGTATTGTCGGAGAATTTACTGATAAAGAAGGAACTATTGTCTCTGGTATTGTTCAGCGTGTTGAGCGTGGGGTTGCTTTTATCGACCTTGGACGTACGACAGCTATTTTGCCAGGAGAAGAGCAGATTGCAGCAGAACGTCTTCGTCCCGGAGAGCGTATCCGTGCATACCTCTTCTCTATCGAGGAAGGTTTTCGCGGGCTTTCGATTCGTCTTTCACGTACACACCCTAAATTCTTGATTGAGTTGTTTAAAAACGAAAGTTCAGAAATCGCATCCGGCACTGTGGAAATCGTTGCAGTTGCGCGCGAACCAGGCAGTCGCTCAAAGATCGCTGTGAAGTCAAATGACCCTCGTGTTGATCCAATTGGTGCCTGCGTCGGACAGCGTGGAGTGCGGGTGTCATCTATTACAGAAGAGCTTTCAGGAGAAAAGATCGACGTTATCGAGTGGTCTGATGATTCACGTCGATTTATCGCGACAGCCCTTTCCCCTGCAAAAGTTATTTCTATTGAACTTGTTGAGGATGATAAAAAAGCGACAGTAACTGTATCAAAAGATGAACAGTCTCTTGCTATTGGTAAAGGTGGGCAAAATGTTCGCCTAGCCGCGAAGCTTACAGGATGGAAGATTGACATTGTTTCAGGCGGTGAAATGATCGCAGAGGCAGACGAAGAAGGAGCCTTTACTGATAACAACATTGTTAATGAAACAATTGACGAAGAAGTAACAGAGGTGCTTGAATCATTGAATGTTACAGAAGAAGACGCTCCAAAGAATGCAGAAGTTGAACCATCGACAGAGGTTGCTGAAGTCCCCGCTGAAGAAAACAAAGAGGAGACAAAGTAGCGTGCATTATACTAGTGACTATTAACCAGTAACTACAAACCATTACTATGAATGTACTTCATGATATCTCCGCCGGAGATAATGTTCCACAAGAAATCAACGTTATTGTCGAAATCAATAAGGGCTCACTTAATAAGTACGAGCTCGACAAGGAAACAGGCCTTATTATGCTTGATCGAGTGTCACATACTGCTCAAACATTTCCATTTGATTATGGATTTGTTCCACAGACGCATTGGCATGACGGTGACCCTCTTGATGTAATTTTGATCACGACATCCCCTCTCATCCCTGGCATTTTGGTTAAAGCTCGCCCAGTCGCAGTTATGGATATGATTGATAGTGGTGAAAGTGATGCAAAAATAGTTGCCGTCCCTGTGGGGGATCCACGATTCTCACATGTACAGGATATTGGAGATGTTAATCCTCACTTTATTAAAGAAGTTACACACTTCTACGAAAACTATAAAAAGCTTCAGAACAAGGTAGTAACTATTCCAACTGTGCGTGACGCTACGGCCGCAAAAGAAGTTATTGAAGAAGCTGTCGCTCTCTACAAAAAAGAATTCAATAAGTAAGTTCGAGTAACTAGTAACGATTAACCAACAACGATTCTCATGAAAATAGAAAAGAAAGACCTGCCAAAGTCAGAAGTAGAATTTACCATCGTAGTCGACGAAGCAACATTTGCCTCATATCACGATAAAAGTGTAAAGCAGGTGCAGGCCATGGTAGAGATAGACGGATTTAGAAAAGGATTCGCACCAGAAAACGTCATTGTTCAAAAGTATGGTGATATGATCATTCTCGAAGAGATGGCCAATGCTGCTATGCGTGATGCGTATATGCAGGCCATGCAAGAACACAAAATCATACCTGTGGCAGATCCTCAGGTGACGATAACAAAGCTCGCAAAGGGTAATCCTTTGGAGCTCACCATTACTGTGGCGACACTCCCTGCTGTTACTTTGCCAGACTACACAAAGATTGCTGGTGTAGCAGCACAAGGTGTACTAGGAGAATCTGTGACAGATGAAGACGTGACAAAGGTCCTCGAAGAGCTTCGCAAAGGGCGTGCTGGCGGGACACATGACCATGAGGGTCATGACCACGATCATTCGCACGAAGGTCACGACCATGACCATGCTCATGAACACAATACTGACACAAAAGACGAAGCGTCCCTCCCAGAGCTTAACGATGAGTTTGCAAAGTCATTCGGAGAGTCATTTACCTCGCTTGATGATTTGAAAGCAAAAGTACGAGAAAATCTTGTTCTTGAAAAAGAACAGAAGACTCGCGAAAAGAAGCGCAGTGCCATCGTTGAAGCACTTATTGAGTCTTCTACGGCTGACGTACCACAAGTGATGGTAGAACAAGAGCTAGAGCGCATGCTCATGCAAATGAAAGGAGACATCACTCGGTACGGTGGTACATGGGAAGAATATTTGAAGTACGCAAAGAAAACAGAAGCAGAAATAAAAGACTCATGGAAGCAAGACGCTTTAAAGCGTGTTATGAGTCAGCTCATATTGGCGGAAATCGCCGTTGTGGAAAAGATTAAACCGACAGACGAAGAAATAGAGGCGGAACTGGTTCGCCTCCTTGCAACAGTGCAAGATGCCGACGAAGAACGTGCACGGGTGTATCTTCACCAAGCACTTACAAATGATAAAGTGCTCGCCTTTCTTGAAGGTACGAAGTAACTATCATAGGTGCATATAGTAAAAGCAGCCCGGAAGGGCTGCTTTTACTATATGCACAATAAACGTATTACGCTTTCTTAACGTCGCATGTAGTACAACCACATGAACAATCAATAGCAGCCATAATACCTCCAACGATAGCAATATTCTTAAGAGCCATGAGCATGTTCATGCCTTGTGCAAAGTCGCGATGAGCGAGGATTGTCGCAAGAACAGTGAATCCTGCAAGAACCCAGCCCATTTCTTTTGTCTTGTATCCCCACGCAAAAAGGAGGGCAACAGGGATTTCAATAACAATAACGAGAGCAGTCGCAATAAGTGGAAGTGGAACACCAAGAGATCCAACAAATCCAGCAGTTGCTTCAAAGCTTGTAAGTTTTTGTACTCCTGCGACTACAAAGAGTAGTGCAATAAGAGATCGAGACACGAGGCCGTAGTAGTTTTTCATATAAAGAAATGATTAAAGAGTTAACCCTGTGTGGGTAACTCTAGTGTAGCACAGACGTATGACTGGAAAGACAATGCACGATACCGGTAATAGCCGCAGTATCTGCTTTAAGTGTTGGTGTGCCGTAGGAGTGCGACTTCGCACCGCGAGTTGTAAGCTCTGCCACCTCGGCGTCTGTCCAGCCACCCTCAGGCCCAACCCAAAGAGCGGTAATTGATTGATTTGGAAGGCTGGCACTCCCCTTTCCGTCACATACGATATGTGACGGAAGTACAGAGGTCATCGCATCATCAAACGTGCAAATATCATGAAGTACTGGCACCGTGCCGCGACCGGATTGTTCGGCTGCCTCCTGGGCAATACTACGCAAACGGTCCATATTCAAAGATTTTTTCTCACTTCGTGCTGAAAGTACCGGTGTGATGGCGGTTATGCCGAGCTCGGTTGCTTGGCGTACCACCGTTTCAAAGGTGTCTTTCTTGACGAGTGCCATAAAAAGCGCAAGGTCGTGCGAAGGAAGGATATTTGAAACACGACCCAAAGGAGAAAGCGATACCGACGATGATGTGGTAGCTGTAATTGTGTAAGTATAGTCAAACCCCGAAGTGTTCTCGTTAAAAAGGAGCACAGAGTCTCCCTGAGTATATCGAAACACACGTAACCACTGATGCACCAACTCTTTCTGTTCTACGAGAAGCTCTTCACCAAGGGGTTCTAATACGTAGAAGCGATGTAATCGCATTACTCGTACTCTACGAAGTACACAGAGACATTGCAAGCAGAATGAAAAGACAATATTTCTATGATGCAGCAAGGTATTAAAAGACATATCCACAGATATCCACAGGACCCCTCTTGCATATAAAAGACATGTCTCTTACAATAGAGGACAGAGTAGAGCAGACATCGTCACACTCACCCGGGCGTACCGGGAATCACTAGATGTTTGAATGCTCTACGACAACGTTCTCTCAACTAGTGGCTCATCAAAATCATCATTCGATTGCCACCCTCATATCTTGTTCCCCGTTCTTTTATTAGCTTTTAGGTTGAGATAACCTATGTAGCCATATCACTTTTGTAAAATCCCCTGGGATATGTGAATTCGCATCCGCGAGCGCATATGTCCCAGGGGATTTTTTATTTCTAAAAGACATAAAGAAACCGCCGATCAGGATAGACCTGTCGGCGGTTTGTTGAATGCCCTGTGGGTTCAGGGTGGTGCGGGACGTGCGGGACGTCCCGGCTTAACCTTGAGGATCGCATTGATCTGCGCCTCAGTTGCTGTGCCGGTGGCAATCAGCGCTGTAAGCAGTGCTACCTGCTCACGCATGGCAGTTGCTTCCGCAGTTGCCACAACGGCCTTTGCTTCGGATTCGAGCTTCTTTAGTGCAAGTTCGAACTTGTGCTTTGCCGCCTCCGCCTCTTTCAAGGCTTTGGCGTTTGCCGCTTCGGCGCGGGCCTTTTTGGCCTCAGGTGTGTCAATCCACCAGCCATACAGGCCAGCAAAGACACACACAAACGCGATAAGGGGGATATAAAACAGCCATCCCCAACTCGCGGCCAACATCTTAGCTACCCAGCCAAGAGTCTTCAGGCCTCCCCGTGCCCACCAGGACAAGTCCATGGTGGACAGTGCCGCGTCGATTCCCATCGACGCGAACACAAGGAGGAGCCAGGCAACCGGCGCCGCAGCGATGCCGCGAGCCAGTGGGCCGTGAGCACCCTTCAACGCCTCGGTGAGGCTCTTGAAGAGCGCTGCGACCCATTGCAGGACCTCTCCTGCAATCACCTTCGCCACAGGTGCCAGGTCATTTCTGACCCAGAGCCCGATTGGCCCCCATGCGTGGTAGTGGTTGAGAAACCCAACCACCGCCGCGATGGCGCCGCCGATGATCAGCATGAGGCCGATCGTCGTCCAGCCAAAGGGCCAGAGCGTCGGGATAAACCCGATGACGATTGAAGCGAGTCCGCAGAAGCAGACCGACTTCCAGCCGCCTGGTTTGACTTTCGTCACCCAGAAAAGCCGAATGTCATCCTTCACGGCCTGCACCCATGGTGCGCCCGCTGGGCTGAATGCCCAGCGAGCAGCGTATCCTAGTGCGATAAGCACCAGGATTGTGACGATAGAGCCGTAGCTCACACCGTCACGCAGAATCCCCGCCGCTGCAACAATCAGCAGCAGGATGATCATTGCAATGTTAAACATTGCGTGAATCGTTGGTGCCATAGTGGCAGCCTCCTTCTTAAAAAGCTTTGAATTCAATGAATTCCTAGGGATTTTCAGTACATGACAGGCATATATGACAACTCCTAGGGCTAGCAATATAGTATCACAAAAATACGCTTTTGTCAATCGTTTCACCTTGTATATTTCATGGTATAGTGCGTGTAGTCAGATACCCCAGAAGCTCAGTATTTCCAAGCCTTTTTATGAATTTTGTGT
>CAYWTC010000003.1:0-5773 GCA_964461165.1 uncultured Candidatus Saccharibacteria bacterium
GTCCGCCTTCAAGCGCCGTTTATTTCTGGAGAGGAAATTCGTGCCGTCGTATCTCATATCAAACAAGCTCATCTTGATTTTATTCCTGACCACATCGATATCTCAAAAGTAAAAGTTGGGGTAGCTCATGGCAGTGTGGAAGATGGTGGTAACCCTGGCACAGAACCAGAAGATGACGAGGACTACATGAGTGCGAAGGACTATGTTATTTCTACCGGCAAAGCTTCGACATCATCTATAACAAGGCGGCCCGTATTATCAACGACCTTGAGCGTTTCGGTGTCATCGGAGCAGCAAAAACAGGTGAACGGTACCGAGAGGTACTCGCAGGCACAGGTAGCGCGGATACAGAGACTGGAGACGCTACGACAGATGACATCTTTCGATCATGATGCCGTATGACCAACGGACACGAGTGCAGCGTTTCCTTATAGCACTATTCTTTGTTCTCGTACTTATCTATGGAGGTTTCCGTGCCTACCCTCTTATAGCTGGACCGTCTCTTGAGATTATTTATCCACAAGATGGTGACACTGTCGCAAGTACGACATTTCAAGTCCTTGGTGTTGCTACGAGAATTAAAGAAATAACCTTACAGGGCAAAGCAATCACCATAGATGAAGGCGGCAGATTCAACGAAACATTGGTAAGCTACTACCCTTATACTATACTTGTTATTACAGCCACCGACTCATACGGTGCGACCATTACCAAAACAATTCGAGTAATCCCCGAACCAGTACAATAAAGATATGATGAAGAAAAAAGTTGCGAAAGCTCCTAAGACCATTTCAGTTAAGAAGGATGACAAAGATACAAAAGGTGCAAGTGACGCCCTCTTGCGTGACATTCAAGCAAAGTTCGGAGAGGGCGCAATCATGAAACTAGGCGAGGCTCCAAAGGTGGACGTTGGTGTCGTGCCCACGGGATCAATAGGGTTAAATGCCGCTCTTGGCGTAGGAGGATTACCTCGCGGACGAATTGTTGAAATATTTGGACCTGAATCATCTGGTAAGACGACGCTCACTCTCCATGTCATCGCAGAAGCTCAAAAACTTGGAGGTATTTGCGCCTTTGTCGACGCTGAACATGCCATGGATCCGGAGTATGCAAAAAAACTTGGCGTTAACATCAATGAGCTCCTCATCTCTCAGCCGGACAACGGAGAGCAAGCTCTTGAGATCGCAGAGTCTCTCGTGCGAAGTGGTCAAATAGATGTGCTCGTCATCGACTCTGTGGCAGCCCTTACCCCAAAGGATGAGATCGAGGGAGACATGGGTGCGCAGCATGTCGGCAAGCAAGCCCGTCTCATGTCACAAGCACTTCGCAAGCTAACTGGTATTGCCCACAAATCAAAAACGGTTATTATCTTTATCAACCAGATCCGTATGCAAATCGGTGTCATGTTTGGCAACCCAGAGACGACCCCTGGCGGAAAGGCTCTTAAGTTTTACTCTTCTGTGCGTATCGACATCCGCAAAATTGCCCAAATTAAAAAAGGAGATGATGTCGTCGGCGCACGCACAAAAGTGAAAATTGTAAAAAATAAAGTTGCTGCCCCTTTTAAGACGACAGAATTCGACATTATGTACAACGAAGGTATTTCACGCGAAGGAGAACTCTTGGCCCTTGGTGAGAAATTTAAACTTGTAGGTAAGTCATCTGGCTCGGTATATGTTTATGGAGAGGAGAAGCTTGGACGAGGATACGATGCAGCACGAACCTTCCTTCGGGAAAATAAAAAGGTTGCTAACGACCTCACAAAAGAAATCACTCGCGAGCTTGAGGCTGGCGCACTATCATACGCTGGATCACCGGACGAAGAAGAGAGCTCGGCAGAGTAGACGCACGCATGGACTACGACGCCTCACTCCACACACCTGAAGAAGTTCAAAATCTTTTAAAAATGGCTTTGAAAAATATTGAACATGCCCACCTGGATGGGATCCTGGCTATTGAGCAGGCCCTTGTTACACACAATTCCACACAGGAGATGGCAAACGAGAAAATAGAAACCCTCCGACAAGAGTTATCACACCTATAATGGAAAAACTTTCTAAAAACCAAGATGCTCCGGAGCGGGCCAGTACAAATCCGGAGTTACCGCTGAGCTCCTTAGGTGAAGCTAGCCTCGAAAAGTTGAGGCATCGTGAAGATGCGATCACAGAAAGAGTCTCCCGTAGTGGTAACCCCGAGCTCATCAGAAGGATGTATACACTACTACGTGAGTCTCGGAAAAAAGTAACACTTGCTATTGGAGCGGCGGCACTCTTGTCTTCTTCGTTGTCATACGCACATGACAACGTTTCCGTAGAGAAAATATCTAATGTCACAACACTAGAAGAATACAACGGCACCACACTGCCAACGATAAACGTGAGCGACATAGAAGCAGTTGTTTCTGGGGTACAGACCTTTGCAGAGGACAGACTTTCAAAACTTACCACAGGTGTTAGTAAGTTGGTAACAGGAGAGACTCTTTCTGAAAAAGTAGATGGCTTTGCACAGGCTTCGGGAACACTACCGGGAAAATTTGGCGAAGTTGAGCGAATTGTTCAGTACGGTAAAAAAATAAGCGATGATAAAACTGTCACAGAAGACAAAGTAGAAGCTGGTGGCAAACTGCTTGAAATGGCCGGAGGAAAGCTCGGCCCTCTCGGTGCACTTCTTGCTAACGGAGCTGATCTACAAAAAGATATCGCAGAGGGTAAGGGTGGTAAAGAAATTGCTTTTAAGTTTCTTAAATTACTCATAGCAGCAAAAACCGCAGGGCTAAGCAACCTCCTTGCCAAAACTCTTATAGACCTCAGTGAACGAACAACCCCAACTCTGACACTACATGACGCAAGTGGGCCACAGGGTCACGAGGATCGATTCTAATATAGAGCAGCATACCATCCTAGCCAACAATAAATTAGGGCCGCACTTCTATGAAGTGCGGCCCTTGCTGTGCGATCATCATCGTGCAGCAACCTCGTGCCAGATCTCAGAAAAACGATCCGCAAAGACCACGGGATCGTCTGAGTCGGTTCTGGTGACATCAAATTTCACACGTGCCGGAGGCACCCGGTCCGCACAAACGCGAAACGCATGCGTCACGAGCGTGTGTGCCTCATGGGCAACCACGACGCATTTCGGGTCCTGCTTTTGGAGAACAGTAACGAGCGTGTCGGTATGGCCGGCTTCAAAGCCTGGCAGCAAATACACCCATTGAGAGAACCCCTCGTGGCGATCAATCAAGGCCTTCAAAAAATCGATCGCAAACTGGTAGTCATTTGCCGTGACCAGAACACAGTACATTCGATCTTGGGTAACTGAGACAGCCATGATGGCACCCCTTTCTATAAAAAGTTCAGTTCCTCATATCCTACGCCTTTCTACATGAAAAGTAAAATTGAAAAAAAGCCCCTTTTTTGATAGAATTCTAGTATTCAAATACTTCTATACATATACATGTATGTTTGTATTTAACCAATAATCATTAATCACAACCTCGTAACTATTTATGGCAACACTCGACTACGACGAAATAAAACCACGCAAGCACATCCTCGTCGATGGGCAGCCTTATGAAATCCTTGAATCTCATGTTGCTCGCACACAAAAGCGTAAACCTCAAAACCAGGTACGCATGCGAAACATGCTCAATGGTAAAGTCGTCCCAGGCACATTCCACGCATCAGATACAGCGGAAGAAGCCGACATTCGTCGTGGTGAAGCGCTCTTTTTGTACGCGAATAAAGGTGAGTACTGGTTCTGTGCGCCACTTGACCGTGCAAACAGATTCCAAATACCAGTTGATGTCATAGGAGACGCTGCAAAATTCCTTAAAGATAACACCATTGTCGACACAAAGATTTTTGAAAATGACGACGTCGAGAAGATTATCGGAGTCACACTGCCGATCAAAATGAACTTCCTTGTTAAAGAAGCCCCTCCTGCAATAAAAGGAAATACTGCTTCCGGTGGAGGCAAACTCGTGACCATTGAGACTGGTGCGCAGATTACGACCCCTCTCTTTATTGAAGCCGGAGAAACAATTGTCGTCAACACAGACACAGGAGAGTATGTAGAGCGACTAAAAGCTGAAAAATAATACGTTCGATACAGACGAGTTACACCAAAGAAGGCGCCATAGGGCTGCCTTTTTTGTACACCATAATCATAGCAGATACCTCTTCTACGTGGGCAACATCTTCCATAACAAACTCTCTCTCTTCACCAGCGCTTTGCACAGTAAGTGTGCCATATCCGAGCAACTCTTGAAGAATGCCTTCTTTTCTCCATTGTACATCTTGTATTCTCCCTATCATAATATGTGACTCTGATCGAGAAAAAAGCTCAACCTGATCCACGGCAATGATCTCTTCGTCATTAACAATCCAACAATCAAGATACTGTAAAATAAAAAACCATACATAACTCGTAAGTGTAAGCCATGCAAATCCAGCGACAAGGTTATACACAACATCTTCGGGTATAACCACGAATCCAACAATACAAAATGTTATTGCGTGTAGCAGTGTAAAGGGAATATATGTTATCCAATGTTTTCGAACTATGTATGGTGAGGTTAGAGTGTTCATACTTATGAGTGAGCGATGAGTATCCAGGCACATAAACACATGAGAAATGTATAAGCACCACCGATGAACCATAATAATCTATACTTCGCACCAAACACGACAATGTGGTACATCACAAGTGATGCAAGTACGATATTAATAATGAGAAAAATATATGCGAGCATGATTACATTTGGTATTTACGTAATATTTCTGCCTCAACCTCAGCCCTGTCTCTGCCGTAAGTAAGATATGAAAGCTCTTTGAGAGGGTTGACTTGCTCTCTATTACCCTGGCCAGGTGGGAATGCCTGAATGTCGAATGGCTTTTTTGGCTCTCCGCGCACGAGCATTTTAATATAGGCATGACCATTCTCAATCTTAATAATATCAGCAGCAGTAAACGTCGGAGCAAACTGCGTCTCGAGATACTTGGCATCGTCTGGTCCGACGCGAAATATCGCCATAGAGCCGACGTTGCCAAACACGGCATTTTTAATATCCTCTGGAAGTTGTGCAATGTATTGGTGGACAATATTCAGTGATAACCGATACTTTCGCGCCTCTGAGAGAATAGCAGATATTGCCGGTGTGGTAATGTTGTGAAATTCATCAATATACAAATAAAAGTCTGGCCGCACATCGGTGTCTACACGAGAAAGCGCTGCTTGCAAAAACTTCCCCACCAAAATAAGACCAATAAGCTCGGCGTTCTTTTCTCCAAGACGCCCCTTGGAGAGGTTTACAAGAAATATTTTCTTGTTGTCCATAATCTCACGTATGTTGAAAGCACTTTTTTCCTGCGCAATAACAGGCCGCATAATATCGTTCGAAAGAAAGATATCGAACTTGCTCGTAACATAGTTGGTCCAGTTTTGAAGACCTTGCTCCCCTGTTGTCTTTTCTGCGTTTTGCCAAAATTGTATGAGAAGCGGGTTTTTTGTTTTCATTAACTTGTAGTCACGGAAATCTTTATCAGAAAAGACACGCACTATTTCAAGCAGTGTGTTACCACTTTCCGGATGCTCCATAACAAGGAGCGTCGCCTGACGAAAATACTGTTCAAATCCTGGACCGCCGTTTGCTCGCATATCAAAGAGCTTGTCAAAAATATTAAGCAGCTCGTTAACGATAAATGTTTTTTGCTCTGGATAGTTTGGATCGTACTCGAGCATGTTTAGTCCAACGGGGCGCTCTGTATACGACGGG
>CAYWTC010000003.1:5783-30982 GCA_964461165.1 uncultured Candidatus Saccharibacteria bacterium
CATCCATGCGCTCATTTGGAATTTGTGCCAAAATATCGACAATGTCGGTGCCGTGCGGATCGATAAAGCAGCATCCATCTCCATTAAGAATATCCTGCACGATCAAGTTCTTTAAAAGAGTTGTCTTACCTGTACCTGTTTGACCAATTACATAAAGATGACGCATACGGTCCTCTCGACTCATGTGTATGGTCTGTTTTCCATTTGTCGTAACGTTCACACCAAGCACCACCCCTTCTTCTGGCATATCAAGCGGCGCTGCTGCCGTAGCTGCAACAGCATTTTTAATATTACTCACACCACGTGCCTGCTCTGGCAAATGAAATATCGTAGCAAGCTCTGCGATATTAAGAGGGTAGCTCTCATCGTCATTCCACAAACGATATGAAAATCTGTGAAGCATGGCCTGCTGCTTTCGTCCTGTCACTTCTTCAAAACGGAAACTGTTTCCCCCTGCGAGGGCGTACTGAGCAAATGATGCCTCTACATCATTTTTGATAGCCTGTGCACGAGACATTGTCTCTGCGGATGCAATGATGCGAATATTTGTCTCAACAATTGTTTTTGAAAGTTTCTCTTGAACAAGCTTTGTCGCTGTGTCGTCCACATGAGAATGTTTCTCTGCTTGCTCCTTTTTTAATTCCTCTTCTGTTTTTGATGAAAACATTTGTACCAAGAGGTGGGCAGATTCTTTCAAGATACTTTGCTTATCAAGTACTCGCTTTAAACTTTCACCTTTACGTAGATCGTCCAGCATCGTTCCATACCGCTTCGCAAAGACTTCTCCTGCTGGACGGATGAGTATCTGTAGTGCTAGGCCCTCATTTTCTTTTTGAATACGGGTAAATGACGACAAAAGCACTGTCATAGGATCTGCCTGCATATCTGCGTAGGTGCGTATCGGGAGCACAGTATTAGTACTACTCGTTGCATATGCAGTAGATGTTATTGCATGGTTATGAAAAATATTATAGTCATCTTTTCGCTCAAGCACCTTTGCCTGCGGGAATACTCCGAGTACTATTTTTTCAAACAGTGGCGCATAGTCAATATGAACAGCGCAATAAAATGACGCAACCGTTGAACCATTAGACACGGCCAGCTCCAAAGAATAGTAGTTCTTTTCTTTGTTTGCTGGATCGCTCGAGAGTGCCTGCATAGACGCGTACCACTGCTCCATAAATGCCATCATTTCTTTTGCTTGCCTCCCACCACCTTCACCCGCTTCTGGTAAAATAATTTCAAACAGCTTCATATGAAGCGCTTTCCACTCCTCTTTTGAAACATCACGCCCTATGCTGTGATCTGAGAGAAGATATTGCACAAGCGCTCGCTCAAAGTCATCCTCAACCTCAGCATCATTAAGTGCTCCGGCTACGGCAATAGCGTTCTTGACCCCTTTTTCTCCCACGACAGCCAACAACCCTTCTACTTGATCATCTGTTGACTTAGGAGTCAGCCAATCAACAAGACGATGTGTCTCACCTGAGCTCACAGGCTGCACCTCAGATACCATCTCCGGTGTCGCTGCTTTGTATTCACGAATCACTTCATGAGCGTGATCTTCTGGCTTGAAATACGCCTCATAATCTTGGGCCACACTTTTTTTAGCTTCTATTTGCGAGCGCAAATAGACTATTTCTTCCTCTGGTGTACGAAACGTTTGATCCATACGAACCAGTATACCGCGCAGAACCCCCACCAACCAGTGAACAGGCTACGCAGTGGTAAGAATTTCTGCTGCACCGTCTGTAATTAAAATAGTGTGCTCAAAGTGCGCAGCTTGCGAACCATCTTCAGTGCTAAATGTATAACCGTCGTCAGACAAAACAACATTGTCCGTCCCTCGTGTCACCATCGGCTCCAGAGCAAGCACCATACCTGGAACAAGTTTTGGACCTCGTACGCCGTCGTCAAAATTTGGTACATACGGCTCTTCGTGCACCTTGTACCCAACGCCATGCCCAGAAAGAATCTTAACAATGCCATACTTCTTTGGAATCGAAGCCTCTATTGCCTTAGAGATATCATTTACATATGCCCCGCACTGTGCAGCTTTGATACCCGAGAAAAGGGCAGCCCTTGTAACTTCAAGTAACTTTCTGTCCTCGTCTGAAATTTTCCCCACTGGTACAGTAATAGCAGAGTCCGATATCATTCCTTTGTGACTAATACCACCATCTAGTCCAACAATATCTCCCTCTTGCAGAACGTAGTCACCTCCAATACCGTGCACGACATCGTCGTTTACAGAAATACAAATACTCCCAGGATATGGGTACGAAGCACCGAAGGGTTTGTAGTTAAGAAATGCTGGTTTATCACCTCCTGCAATCACAAGATCATGAAAAAAATCGTTAAGCTCTTTGGTGCTCACCCCCGGCTTCACCTGCTCCGCAGTTTTTTGTAGAGCAATAGCAAGTCTCTTGCAGCTTTCACGCAAATGTTCGAGATCCTTTCCTGATTTAAGCTTAACGTCGTACTTCATACATCTATACTAGTCCGAGTGTCGCTAGAATAGCCTGATGCACCTCCTCAACAGATTGCTCGCCATTAATCCGGGTAAACGTATATCGCGAGTCGTGTTTAAACACCTCGATACACGGCACAATATCCTTTTGGAATAATGCAAGACGCTTGGTAATCTCCGCATCGCTTTCTGTGTCTGGTCGTTTTTCAACACTTTGTGCTTGGCGAAACTTCTGCCTATCACGAGCCCAGTCGTCACTTACGTCGATATGAATCACATGCGGGTACGGGTACCCAAGAAATGGGAATACATCATGTAGTGCCTCTGTCTCAATTACTTTTCGTGGCGCACCATCTAAAATAACCGTAGTATTTTCTTTAATGCTCTGTATAAAAACACC
This sequence comes from uncultured Candidatus Saccharibacteria bacterium, assembly GCA_964461165.1. GTDB lineage: Bacteria > Patescibacteriota > Minisyncoccia > Phycocordibacterales > UBA5272 > UBA11704. Next base: position 8,654 of record CAYWTC010000003.1, read on the forward strand.
CGCCCAAATCCAGATCGCCAAAAATTCTGGCTGCAATCCCCCAGAATTTTGAAGATTACGTGCCTGGGACGAAACGAACCCATCTGCTTTGATAAACTCTCGAAATGCGCCACCTGTTGTGATATGCATCACGTCCGCGTGAGATTCTTGAAGCTTTTTTTGAAGCAGCTCTGCCTGTGTCCCCTTTCCGCTCCCCGGTTTTCCCATCAAAATATAAAATTGCTTGTCCGTATTCATAGACCAATCCTATCATATAAACCTCTCTTAAAAAAATGCCCACTCCGTTGTATACTGTACCCACATGAGTCTAGAACGACCAGTCTTCCGAGAAGACAACGAAGACGCCCCAGACAGATTCGTTTCTTCTGATCCTGACAGATTTTTGACACGTCCAGGCATGCCAACCTATGACCATCATCAGGACCAAGAAGACATTGCTCACTTACGCCAAGAGCTAGCACGAACACCTCGCCGAACCCCTCTTCCACAACCAGAGAGTGCTGCACCATCTGACCATCACAAAGAACCTACAAAGCTCGCAAAGGTAGCCACAAACGTTGTCGACTTTGTACCTATACTTGGTAGCGGGAAAATGATTCTCGAAGGCCTTCGAGGTAAACAGTACGGCACAGATAGGGTTATCTCTGGAAGCGCTCGTATTATTCACGGGGTAAGCGGTGCAATTTTTTTACCTCTTGATGTTACTGGCATAGGAGCACTCGTATCAGAAGCTGGAAAAGCTGGAGTAAAAATTGGCATACGTCTTCTTGAACAACAGCCCCTTAAACGTCTTGTTGTACATGAAGGCACTCAAAGAGAAGTGACCAAACTAGCAACGCGAGGAAATATGCGCAGAGAGGCTCAAGAAAAAATAACCGCTTCATAAAAGTACAAACTCCTGGCCTAGACGTCTGATGCACACTACGCGCTCTTGACCTTTATCATACAAAATTGTAGTGTAAAACAGTTGTGGGCCTTCTACAACCACGTTGTTTTTTTCAAAAGGAGTTAGTATGGGCACAGCCCTCACATCCCCCGTTCTTCCCAACCACAAAGTGGCAATATTCCGCCACGGCCATGCCGCACCGGCGGAAGAGGACTTTCACCGATACCTCTCTGGGCGTGGCACCCAGCAGGCGGAGGCACTTGCCAAGGTAATTGCGGCAATACCGTTTTCTATGGTCATCCCCTCTAGCGCGCCGCGAGCCAAACACACCGCATGGATCGCAATGGAGCGGGCGACGATACCCTATCGCACGGTTCAGACGCAGGCGTCTCAGTTTTACTGCCCCGACGACGAGGCCGAGCGTCGGGCATTCTGGAAGTTTTTTGAAAGCGTTCCGACACGACCCTACGCGGGGTACCTCGAAATCGACCAGTACGGCATCATTCCCCGTTTTCAAGCAGAAATGTTGCTGGACTGGGAGCGAACCACTGGTGGTGGTCAGTCCCAGGGCGAATACACCGCGGTGTTCAACCACGCGATCGTGAGCAACATGCTCGCCACAGCGCTGTTTCCGCAACACGCGGAAGCAATCGGCACTATCGAGCTCGAGCCGTGCGACGGCATCCTTCTCACAGAGAGCACTGTGTGGCACTACCAACACGCCTCAAGCCAGGAGGTTGCCTTCTAAGGAGGCACAACCCCTCCTCAAACATCACCCCGCCGGGTTCTGGCGGGGTGAATTTATTATAGAGCTTTACTTTTCTTCGTGCTTTTTGATATCAGCATCAAACGCTTCCCGATCTGCAATTATCTTATCGAGTACATCTACTCCAAAAGTTACCGTATGATTACTAGCAACCTCTCCTTCTTTAACTGGATAGGTAAATGTGATTGTCTGCTCTTGTCCATGATTGTTAATCTCCACCTTAATACCTTGCGTCTCTGCAAACCCAACCACCCCCGCAGCAGCCAAAAAGCGATCTCGCTCTTCTAACCCTTGTGTTTCTGTTACCACTTTGGCAACGAAACTTTCTACGACACCTTGATGCGTCCCCAGATATCTCTCGAGCTGATTCCCAAACTGTTCATATTTATTTGTTGTAGCGACGAGACGGTTAAAATTACCTCCCGCAACAATATACCTCTTACACAGCTCTGCGATGCCCGCTGCCTGCCGCGTAAATACCGCAGATGTTAAATCTTGATACTTTTTTGCTACTGCGTCACTATCTTTAATCATCCAGTCAAGATATCTTCCTTCTCCATATGCTTTGACCCCTTCTTTATCAGTCTCTCCAACAAGAGCAAAGTTTAATCTGTCATCTTGAATCATTTTCTTAACGTGATCACCACCGAGCTCGTCACTCACGCGACTTTTAATATCCTCGAGTGACATATCCGGTGTAATGTCCTCACCTGAAAGCATAATACGGTATGCTGTATCTTGTGTTCGTATACGTGGACTTCCAAAAGCAAGTGACACTTCTGGTTGAGGACTAATCTCCTTCCCTTTTTCCATTGCCTGTACTCTCCCTTTTTCAGAAAGAATCACGTGTTCATCTGGACCGGCCATCTTCTCCTTATTTCCATGACGGAAAAATTCAAGGACGACTTTTGTATCAACTACTGGTGCACCTTCCTGTGACTGCAAAGCTTCTTCTGGTTTAGGTGCTGGTTTAAAAAAGTTAAAACTCATGATGTATATATTATATATACCGAGTATATTCCTATTTAATCACCCTCACCACCCCCTTCTCTGCGTCTACTTCTACGAGGTCTCCATTTTTCAAAATTCTTGTAACATCTTTAATCGCAATGACACATGGTTTTTTAAGTTCTCGCGACACAATAGCTGCATGAGATGTAATACCTCCACGTCCTGTAAGGATAGCAGATGCTTTACGCATAAGCGGGACAAATGAAGGCGTTGTTTCTGGTGCTACTAGTATTTCACCGTCTAAAAAGGTATCGCTGTCTTTCATTGAGGTAATAATGCGAACTGTTCCTTTTATAAACCCTGGGGCTGCACCAACGCCCCGCAATACGTCATGTGATGCACGTTTATCAAAAGACAAATAGAGTTGTTTTATCTTTTGATATTCTGACCGACTGCTGTCTAAAAGTATTTCTTCACCATCTATATCAACCGAGCTGAAAAAGTTTTTCTCTCTCTTAAAAATATCAGGGAGTTTTTTTACATCAAACCTGTCCTCAGACACTGCCACCATTTCATGCGGGGAAAGAAGAAGGATTTGTTCATAGGTTATACCGAGTTTATCGGCAAATATTTGCAAGATAGATCTCATGCGAAGCGAGGTTTGCATTTCAATACGCCCACACTCTGCTCGCCAATATGCTGCAGACACACTCAATGCAACCACACCATCTGGCTGTTCTTTTGCTTCATGTGATTCAATATAATTTCCTTCTTTGCAGTTTTTAACCTCCTCAGCAAGACGGTCGCGCGCATATACTTCGTCGATAGGGCTTCCATGCCATTTAGCAATTCGTATCCAGCGATACTTTTCTATATAGTCTGCAATTTTTTGTGAGAGTTCCTTTTCGTCATTACGTTCAAGATAATCTCTCGCCATAACCCTCATATCTCCAGCCTCTTTTTCGATCCATGTTTTTCGTAAGTGCGGGTGAACTTTTGCAAATAGCTCTGCGTCATTTGTAATATAGCCAACTTCTTTTGCCACACGAGTTATTTGGTCTGCAATATAAACCTCGGCCGACCAAAACGCTGTAAATTCTTTATAGAGAGCAACAAACTCACCCATATGTGCTTTCACATAGTCATCATCTTTGGTAAGCCACGTCTCTACTTTATCTACAATAGCCTCCCCTTCGTGATCGACATCCTGAGCGACGTCGCCAAGCATATCTTCTTTTAAATTATTTCTAATAAAATCAGCAATAATTTCTCCAACTTTTTTTGGTAAAAATGCCGAGCCTTCAATCGTGAAATGAGGACTAAATGTAATCCCAGGAATAATACGTCCAACGATTTTTGAAAAATGCCAATGAGAGAAAAAGGTAGAAACAAATGGCGACTGAACCCACTGACCCTGTTCAAACCAGTCATCTTTTTTAAAAACACCCATTTTCTCTAACCGGTGTTCAACATTAAAATCCAGAATTCTCACCACCCCCTTCTCTGCGTCTACTTCCACCATATCTCCGTCTTTCAAGACTTGGGTCGCGATTTTGGTACCGATGATGCACGGCTTCTTAAGTTCACGAGAAATGATGGACGCGTGGGAAAGTAGCCCTCCTTCGTTAGTAATAATGGCAACAGATTGTTTCATTAAAGGTACATGCTGCGGCATGGTGTATGCTGTCACAAGAATCGGACTCGATATGCCTGATACATCAGGAAGGTTGTCTGAGGATGCATCAAGAACAACTACAGTGCCCTGCACCACACCTTTACCATACACAACAGTCCCCTGTATGGAGGCACTGTCTGATTGAACGTATGTAGGTAATGTCATCGATGCATACATTGATCCAAGAATACGATTATAGTCTACAAACCACAGACCGAATTCTTTACTTAATACACTTTCAAAATAGCCACCAAGATAGTCAGCGTAGAACACTCCGTCCAGCTCATGTGTAATTCGCTGCTGCTTTGCTTCATCTGGCACTTGCACATACATAGTGACCTCTTGTATATGATGTAGAGCGTCTTCGTTGTATGGCGCCATTGACCACGTTTTAAAATCATATGAAAATTGATATCGCTCAGTAGCATTTTCGTAGTGACCTGAGGTCAACTGATCATGACCACCGTGTACCATTTCACCAAAAATACCGTGTTCATTGACGACAAATATCGTCGACCACAAACTCTCGTGAGAATGCGGCATAAAATCAGCTCTATATTTTTCTACATCTATTCCTTGTTCGTTAAACCACGTCTCTGTGACGTTGCGAATTGTTTGTCCTCGCATACGAAGTTTTGGTAGTCCTTCGACAGTGGGAATGAGGCGGAGCGCACACGGCTCGTCCCCATGATCTCGTAAGAATGTGAGGAATGTTGGCGTTTTGTTTTTAATATCACTCGCCAAAAACTGTGTCGGTGTGTCAAATGGAATGCCGATAATACTGTGAAGTATTTTTAATCGCTCACGCTTTTCATTGTCTTCATTGCGAAAAGCGTCCTGATCTCCCACCCCAGCATCTGCAAACCATTCAGAAAGAGACAGATGATTTTTATCAAGTTCTTTCTTTGCAGAGACACCCTTCTTTGGTATCTCGATAATTCTTACAATTCCATTATCGGCATCGACTTCTACAAGGTCTCCGTCTTTCAAAACTTGGGTTGCAATTTTCGTACCAATGATGCACGGCTTCTTCATTTCGCGGGCGACAATTGCTGCGTGGCACATCACACCACCTTCGTCGGTTACAAAAGCTGCTGCTCGTTGCATAGCTGGTACAAAGTTAGCGTCTGTAATCGGAGATACCAAAATGTCACCAGCTTCTACCTTAGCAAGGTCTGACCGTACTGATATACGCTTAACAGTTCCCGTTATTTTACCTTTATATGCAACCTGCCCAGATATCTCGGCAATATTTTGATTCACAACTTCTTCTTGCTGTAGTAAAAAGTTGTATTTGTCTGCAACTTTTTCAAGGTCTGACAATAAATACAAAGCGTCACGATATACAAAACAGCCAATCTTCGCACGCTCCTCAAGTGTGCGCAACATTTTCATGTCCCCCGCACGCACATCTCTAGCTTCTTTTGGTGTTATGTAATACGAAACATGAGCATACTCTGGGAATTTTTTTTCAAAGAAAGAAACAAACTTCTCTGACATTGCAGCGGTATACTCTTGTGTCGTATCACGTATAGACTTAAGCTTTGCCGCAAACTCAGGATGCAGCTGACTATTATCAACAAGTGTAAAAAAGAATGTGTTGAGTGCTGCCCAAAAATCAATAATATATTGATAGTACACATATGATTCTTCTTGTGTCTCTATGTCTTTACCCAAGAGAAAGTATGGTGATATCTGTTCCCATGCAGCATCAAGATCTCGACAGATCTTCTCGCGCAGCTCTTTGTCGCCATTGATTTTCTCTAGCGCATATGTGCTTATTTCGTCAAAGGCTTGCTGTGGGTACCACACCTCCCCAGGGACACCTTGTGGCTGAACAATAAAAAGAATATCCTCGACATCTTTCCCTAAATACTTTTGTACTCCAGCTCTATCGGCATCTGGAAATGCATAATAGTAAAAGAGTGGGCGTTCTCGTGTAAACAGTTTTGAAAGTGAAACTTTCTCACCGCTGGTTAAGATGTTTTTTCCCCCACCTTCTATAATTCTTACAATTCCATTATCGGCATCGACTTCTACCACATCTCCATCTTTCAAGACTTGGGTTGCGATTTTCGTACCAACGATACACGGCTTCTTTAACTCTCGGGCGACAATTGCGGCATGAGATAACATGCCACCAGCGTCAGTAATGAATGCCTTTGCAATATGCATAAGGTGAATAAATCGAGGGTCAGTCATTCCTGTAACCAAAATGTTATCCGGCTCAATAGTGACAGTGCTGTCGTATGAAGTGATCAATTTAACAGTCCCTCTGGTTTTCCCTCCGAACGCTTTTACACCAGTGAACCTACCTGATCCGTCATACGTTCCATGTAAGATAGACAAAGCTTCGTCGATGTTTCCGTTATAGTATGTCAACGTACCTGAAACCCACCACGCTACAGAAGCGTCCCGACGTTGCTGTAACACATGCTTTTCTGGTAATATCCCTCCTCCTATATACAATACAAGCTCGTCAAGCGTGAGAGACGCTATGAGACCATCTTCATATCCAGATGTGTGAGTGAGTGCCTGTATTAACTTTTTGAGAAACACATCCATGTTGTAATAAAACATCTCTGTGTATTTTCTGTACTCAGTAACTTTATGTAATGCGGCAGCATCACCAGAAGCATCGAGCGGGTTCGTTATCTCTCGAATAGCAAAGTTTGGTGCACCAAAAGCATCAACACATGTATTAAACCTGCTAAATAGAGATACCACATCTGATTGCTTGCTAAGCAAAGCAAGCTCGTCACTTCTTTGCTGTGCTTCTTTAATCCATATATCAAGTATCGCTGGACTTTCTGTATAAAGGCTCCAAAGATGCGACGTAAATGCATCGAGCTCGACATCGGCGTAAAAACAACTTGTCACCCCCTGTTTATGAGTAATGATCGGGGAAAGCGATGCTCCATATATGTCTTGAAATGAGTGATACACTCGCAAACCAATATCCGAAGCAAGCAACGAAAACTCTGACTCCCAATTCTTGGACCACGCAGAATACATATGAAGCAGTGAGATTTCCTTCGGACTACTGCTTTCTGGTGAGAGTGTTGTAATCGGTCGTGACTGTGTTATATAAAACTTCTCAGCTTCATAGGCCCACTCAATATCACACGGGAATCCATAGTGGTTCTCAATACGCATAACAATCTCTGCAAGTTCAAAAATCTGTTCTTTCATTAGCACTTGCGTTCCACCTTTCTTCCCTAGCTCACGCCACTCATTTGCCTTTTCTGAGGAGCTCGAAGCGTTGTCCGACATCGCACGATACAGCGCTCGTGATTGCTCGCTTACATTGATATCTGTCACATCTCGTGGGGACTTCGTCACCACATAACTGTCTGGTGTCACCTGCCCTGATACGATCGCCTCACCAAGGCCAAAGCCTGCTTCGATAATCATTTGGTTTCTGTCTTCTGTAACTGGATGTACCGAGAATGCAATACCGGAGTATTCTGAGTCAACCATTTTTTGAACAACGACCGCGACAGATATATGTGTAGCTGCGAGCCCTTTCTCAAAACGATAAAATATTGCACGCGGAGTAAAGAGCGATGCCCAACACTTCTTTACGTTATGAAGCAGCGTCGCTTCTCTTGTGTTCAAAAAGCTATCAAGCTGTCCTGCCCACGCATGTTCTGCACCGTCCTCTGCGGTAGCAGATGATCGTACCGCCACGTAGTCCGCACCGAGTGACTTAAACGATGCCAAGATATCATCACGCAAAGACTGGGGTAGTTCTTGAGAAAGAACGATCTCTTGTATTTTTTCTGAGGCAGATTCCACCTCATGCATAACATCGTGATGGGTGTGTAAAAGTATGGCTTCGATATCTGATGAGATATTTGTCTCTGCGAGGAATGTATCAAATGCCGATGCCAGAATAACAAATCCAGGAGGTACCGGAATACCGGCATTCGTCATCTCCCCTAAAGAGGCCCCTTTCCCGCCAGCAAAGGTCGCGTCTTCTTTATGGATTTCGGAGAAGCCTCGCAGGTGGTTCATAGACATATCCTAGCATAAACACAGCAGCGCCCGAAGGGCGCTGCTTTGTTTATGCTCTCTGCTAGTATTCGCGCATTGAAAGCTGTGCATCGATTTTCTTAATCAAATCAAGCACCACCGAAATCGCAATCAAAAGTGATGTACCACCTACAGCAATAGCCGATATTCCCGTCATACCTTGCACGATAACAGGAAGCACGGCAACGGCTCCAAGGAAAAGCGCCCCGAACAATGTCACTCTCGAAAGAATCGTACCAATATGCTCTGCGGTAGCAACCCCTGGACGGAATCCTGGGATGAACGCACCACTTTTCTGCAAGTTGCTCGCCGTCTTTTCTGGGTCAAACATAATCGCTGTATAAAAGTACGTAAAGATAACTACGAGAGCAAAGTACGCACCTCCGTACACCCACTGATTTGCAATGAGTGAGTTAATCGTACGAGCCGCCTCTTTCAAACTCTCAATTGAAGATGTAGCAAGGAACTGTCCAATAAGTTGCGGGAAAAGGAGGATTGATATCGCGAAGATAATTGGCACGACACCTGCCTGATTAAGACGAAGTGGAATATACGTAGACGCTCCCACGCCAGAGGCACCTCCGATGCGAGACTGACGAGCATACGTTACCGGCACAGGACGCTCTGCTTCGGTGACAAATACAATACCTGCGATAACGACAATAACGAGCACAAGCATGCCGACAAGTATTGGAATCTGAGCCACATCAAAGGTGAGGAAGAATTGCCCGAGCTGTGTTGGAATAGCCGCAATAATACCTGAGAAAATAATAAGAGATACTCCGTTACCGATACCACGTTCATTGATCTGCTCTCCAAGCCACATCATAAGCATCGTACCTGCGGTAATAATGATAATGTTTGAGACGAGGAGCGGTGTATCAAGCTGAGGGATGGCATTTTGACGCTCCAAAAGTGTAATGAGAGAAAATCCTTGCACAATAGCAAGTGGCAATGTGAGAAGTCTTCCGTACTGCACAAAGCGGCGGCGGCCAATCTCACCTTCTTCTTGGTTCATTTCCTTCAATCGAGGGAAAAGCACTGTAAGAAGCTGCATAATAATTGAGGCCGTAATATACGGACCAACTCCGAGCATGACAATAGAAAATGACGCCAAACCTCCACCAGAAAAGATGTTAAGCAACCCCGCAAGACTACTTTCCAAGAACTTTGAGAGGTTTTCTGTACTTACTCCTGGTATAGGAATAACCGAAAGAATACGGGTAATGAAAAGAATGCCAATAACAAATAATATTCTTGATCTGAGTGTCGAATCCGTCAAAATCGCTTTAATTGTCTTCATAGTTGTGAAATTATACCACGAAATACCCACCGTAGCCATACCGGCATAATCAGGTCATACCCCTTCAATACTCTTGAAATATAGTGAGAAAAGTACGTATATTACATTCCACACGTATCGGCTTTAAGAGCTTTACGAGTAAAATCATATGTCAACGTAATACATTCGAGACTTTGCGCATACACCGACAAAGATCCTGACATAAGCACCGCAAGGAGAACTGCTACCTGTGTAAATTTTTTCATATGATATGTAATCATAGATTACTTACTATAAAGTATAGCATCACGAAAGCCTCTTGCTGGCACGTGGTACCACATACAATAAAAGCAGACGCCTTAGGCGCCTGCTTTTATTGTATGTTACGTTACCGAAGATTACTCCTGTATCGTACCACCGAGGGCTTCAATCTTTGTTTTTGCTGATGCAGAAACAGAAAGTCCTGAAATAGTAAGCTTGACGGTAAGGTCACCATTCCCAAGAATTTTAATCTTTGGAAGTTTACCTACCACAAGAGATACTATCCCTTTTTCGTGAAGCAATGCTGCGGTAACAACAGTTCCTTCTGGAAGCGTGTTAAGTGCTGCTACATTCACGACCTTCTCTGGTCCGCGATCAAACACAGACTGTGAACGATTCTTGCCATGACCTCGAAGCTTTGGAAGCTTCTTGATAATGTCGCGCATCGCTGGACGTACACGGTGACCAGCACGAGCTGTCTGTCCTTTTCCTCCCTTACCTGCGGTCTTACCTCGCTTGCCACCACGAGCTACAAGCTTTTTCTTTTTGAGCTCATGAGAGCGTCTAATTTGATGTGTTTGCATACTCGATTACTTAGTGGTTACTGGTTCTGAAACGACCTTTGTTGCAGGTACAGGAGCTTCGTCATATGCGTACGCAATTTCGGCAAGAGCCTTCATTGTTGCACGCGCATTATTAAGCTTGTTCTTTGTACCTGAAAAATACTTTGCTGTTACATCTTGTACCCCGGCAAGAGCCAGAATGGCACGAGCAGATGATCCTGCAATGAGTCCACGACTCTTGTTTGGCATAAGCATCACCTCTGACGCTTTGAACTTTGCAGTTACATCGTGTGGAAGTGACTTACGCTTATTTAACTTCAAGTGAATCATATTTCTCTTTGCATCCTTCAAAGCTTTTTCAATCGCAACTTGTGTATCAAGCGCTTTACCTGTACCGAATCCGATGCGACCATTTCTATCCCCTGCGGCTACTGCAACAGAAAGAGAGAAACGTCGTCCACCAGAAACTACACGAGTAACTCGACGAATACTAATTGTTTTTGAGTCAAACTCTGGCTTTTCACGTGGAGTTCGCGTGCGACCACCATCTCGGCGACCACCTTTTTGTCCAGGTCTCCCTGTACCGCGCCCACGTGGAGCACCTCGCACTGGAGCATCTTCTGCAACTGCCACATTTCCTGTGGCTACTGTTTCTGATGATGCAGCTGGCGTTGTTGTTTGTGTTATTTCTTCTGACATAAAGTGTTCATTAGAATAAGAGCCCAGCTTCGCGCGCGGCGTCAGCAAGAGCTTGTACTCGACCTCGGTACGAGAACCCGCCACGGTCAAAGACGACCGTAGTAATTTGTTTCTTCTGTGCCTCACCTGCCAGCTTTTTGCCAACAAGCTTTGCACGCTCTACCTTCGTTACCTTGTCTGACACACCGAGATCAGATGCCGATACAAGTGTGACACCTGTAACGTCATTGATAAGTTGCGCATACATATAACGATTTGATCGGAAGACAGAAAGACGCGGACGTGCCTCTGTTCCTGATACTCTCGCACGAATTTTGGTGTGAAGTCGTGCTCGCTTCTCTGTTTTGATTTTTGTGTTCATACAAAGTGTGATTATGCAGACTTCTTACCCTGCTTACGGCGAATAACTTCGGTACTGTAACGGATACCCTTTCCTTTGTATGGTTCAGGCTTCTTCAAACCACGAACCTTCATAGCAAAGAGAGATACCACTTCTTTATCAATACCTGAGATGGTGAGTGCACTCTTTTCCGCAGTGACCGTGAGCCCCTGTGGAATATCCATCATAATTGGGTGTGAAAAACCAAGAGAAAGTTTAAGAGTTGACCCTTGAACTTCCCACTTGAATCCGACACCGTCGACAAGAAGTTTCTTTTCAAATGGAGTTACTACACCTGTAATCATGTTATTAAGATGAGACATGTATGTTCCCCATAGTGAACGAGAGAACTTATCGTTACGTCGAGGCTCTGAGGTGATCACTCCACTTTCGTTTTTGAATGCTATTTCATCACGAAGTGCACGAGTGAGCTCACCCTTTGGACCTTTCACACGTACAGCATGGGCATCAAAAGTAACTTCGACACCTGCTGGAATACTGAGTTGTTGTTTTCCTATTCTGCTCATACGTTTTACCAAATAGTGAATAATAGTTCGCCTCCGACCTGCTCAAGGCGAGCTTGCTTATCAGTGAGCAACCCTTTTGGAGTAGAGATCACTGAGATTCCGTGCCCATACTTTACCGGAGTAATATCTTTGACTCCTGTATAGACGCGTTTTGAAGACTTTGAAATGCGCTTGACTCCTGATACACGAGGGAGACCCTGGCGACCGTATTCAAGAACAATTTCTATTTCTTTTTTGATATCACCTTCGACATGATATGTCTTGATGTATCCTTCTCGTTTAAGAAGTTCGCAAATAGCTGTTTTAAGAGCTGATCCTGGGACACGAATACTTGCCTTATTCGCATTTCCAGCATTTTTGATTGCAATGATGAGATTACTTATTGTGTCCATAATGTTTTACCACGATGCCTTCTTAATACCTGGTATCATGCCTTCGTTTGCAAGTTCACGGAAGCAGATACGGCAAAGACCAAAATCTCTCATAAATCCGTGCTTGCGACCACATTTGAAGCAGCGGCTCACCTGACGTGAAGAGAATTTTGGTTTTTTCTGGGATCGTGCAATAACTGATGTTTTTGCCATGCAGAAAAAATCTATTTGGTTGTTAAATCAGAACGAATATCACGTGTTTTTTCTTAAAAAGATATATCTTAAGGAGAAGCGCGGATTACGTTCTGGTCGGAATATAGTACCACATTTTTGATATAAAAACAAGTTACCCCGCCGAAAGCCGGCAGGGCAAACACTAGCACGTCGTGCCAGGCAATGGTCGAGCCCTCAATGTCCGACTCGAGGTGAGTCTGATGATGTGACGAATCATCGCAGGACCTGAGTGGCTTTCTATCTCACGACAGTAGACACTCGCGACACGACTACTCCCCACCATCTGTGCCATGTCGTCCGTGTAGCTCTCAGGCACCCCGTGCGGATAGGCTTGAAGCAGCCAGCCCGTAAAGAGCTCTTGCATGTAGCTAGCATATGCCGCGCGAAGCGCGCGGCATCCCGGATGTGCCGCCTTGTCGATAAGGTCAAACATCCCATACCCGGCACGCGACGCTTCCAAAAAAGCATGCTGCCAGTTTGGAGGGCTGTCTACTGTCACGCTCCTGATAGCCGAGATGAGCATTACTCCCCCAACCCATTGAATGATCACAACACGCGTGATGACCACAAAAAGCAGCAGGACGAACTTTCCCGCAAGCACACCACCGAGCGCACTCGAGTGCACTACCTGCTCTCGGAGGACACTGGCGTGCAAAACCTCGACTTGAAAAATCCCGACCAAAATCCAGGCCGTAATGCAGAAGGCTGCGAGATCAGACACCAAGCGCGCAACCCTGACCGACTTGACGATGAAACGTATTGACATGATTGTCCTTCGTAATGTAAAAAGAGCCATGTGCACAGTTACACACTACGCAAACTCTACATCTAACGATATATTCCGTCAAATAAATAAGGGGCCGGCCGCGTACGCGACCAGCCCCTCCCACATCAGGTTTTCACACCCGTCGAGTTCCTGATCCCTGCGGCGTCTTCGTCCGCCACACAGCCTATGTCCCAATCAGAGAATGAGACCAGCCTCGGCACCAGCTTTACCAGACGGAGAAAGCTTCCCATTCCAATCGCCCCCGACCTTGAGCTAGACAGCTCCTGCAAGTGCGCCACCTGCCGCCGATGGAATTCGCGCAGGAACACCCCGTAGGAAAAATACGTGCACGGGTACCCTCGTGGTGCCGTCCTCAGATAGCGTTCACCGTGGGAGTGATCAAATAGTGGGTTTCGACTAAATTCGAAGTCCGCAGCCAAAAGCGCCACATGTATCTGATCTTGCGACAGCCGTGGCCGTCCGGCAAGATAGACATTGACCGCAGCTTGTGGGCCGCCAGCACCCCAGAACATGATGCGCAGAAGAACAAGGAGAGATCCGATCAGAAGAAGCACAAGTGCCGGCTGAGTCTGACTTCCGCCCGACAAAAGTAAAAGGCTGATGACAATAAAAGCCACACCGAAGGCGTACATCGCTGTTGACCCGTTTCCGTGACGCGAACCAAAAAACTTTCGTGCGTCTTTGAAAACTTCCAAAAGTTCCCCAGACTCATATTCGATGAATGCATCATATGTGTCAATTCTCATGACGTTTCTCCAGCTTCAAATGTTTGGTGCAACATTACACCTGCTCCGCATACTACATCACGTATATACATCTGTCTAGACCGTGCTACACTTTGCTCATATGCTATCAATCATACTTACATCACTATCTGGAATTATCACCTTTATACTTCTCGATTACATCTGGCTCGCCAGAATCGCAAAGGACTTTTATCTGAGCAACCTCGCTTCACACGTTACTATTACAAACGGCTCTCTTGTCCCCTATCTTCCTGCGGTACCACTTGTCTACCTCGTCGGCATCGGGGCTGTGTGGGTATTTATCCTCTCGTGGGTCACCGACCTTCGCCAGGCGGCACTTTATGGTGCAGCACTCGGGTTCTTTATGTACGCATTTTATGACCTTACAAATATTGCAACTCTCAGAGACTACTCGTGGTCACTCACCATTGTAGATATCATCTGGGGCACGATACTCGTGAGCATCGTAACGACCGTCATGTTCTACATCAAGACACTGCTTGCATAAAAACAAAACCGGCATCTATGATGCCGGTTTTGTTATGTGTATTCTTTACCAAGCAAATGGTGCTGGGTTTGAAGTTACTGTTGTCTGCTGTGAGCCAATCACTCGTCCCACTAGATCTGTCACCGTGAGTTCAAATATCACATCATGTTTATACCATGTCGTATTTGTAATCATCGCTGGCAATTCTTGCTGCATGTACACAGGAGCAAATGGCACCACGAACTCTTGTCCGCATGGAGTACCAGCAATCGTTACCGCAACACCTGCTGGACAGATCGCACGAATCTTGAATGAATAGTTGCCGTAGAGCGTAGAGTTCCATGAAGCACCTGTTGGAATATTGACATATAGGCGGAATGTTTCTCCTGAGTTTACAGGGTTCTTACCTGCCATAATACTTACAGACCATCCCCATACAGCCGGACGCTTAATGGTAATCGGAGATACTGCCGCACGAAATGGTGATACATTACCTGCAATATCTTTCATAGGAGTCGTGACGACGATACGGAATGACGCCTGATTGTTCGCATCACATGTACCCGCACACACTGCATCGAGAAATTCTTTGCTAAGAACGATCGTTGCCTGTGATGTAGCAGCTCCCACTGTTGCTATATCTTTACGGAGACCTGTTTGAGTGTTTTCAAGCACTACCTGATACTCTGTCGCTTGAATATGAGATGTGTACCATGCCACGTTAATAGTATCCCCTTCGTTATAAACCGCGTTTGCAACCGGAGATGTAATCGTAAGAGATCCAGATGTAGGGACAGCTCCATAGTAGTATCCAACGTATGGACTGTAACTAATGTTTGAAGTAGCACCACCGACTGTTGTAGCAGGAGTACCGGTGTATGTTGTAGGGAAAGATTGTGAAGCAGAAGGTGTGACGATAGTCGTCTGAGAGTTAATCACACTCGGAAGTTGTGGAACTTGTGCTTGTGATACATATGAAACTCCTGGGTTATTGAAAATAACAGGGTTTGTAGCACGAGGAGTAACAACTGTAGCGTATGGGTCGTATGCGTCGACGTATGTCGTACCTGATCCGTATGTTGTCCATGAATCATAGACAAGACCGTCTCCACGAGCATCTTGATCACACGCACGTTCATTGAGAGCGTTAATCGTCGCCTGACCTACGGTACCTGTTGCTACAAGACCGTTATCTGCCTGGAACGCTCGCACTGCGGCGCGAGTCGCAGGACCAAAGTTACCATTTGGGGCAGCATCTAAATATCCTGCACGAGCTAGTATGTTTTGTAATATAAGGACATTTGATCCACGAGACCCTGTACTTAATGTATTAGTAATTTGCACTGAACACTGGGTAAGAGGAGTCGCATTAAAATACGCAGCGTGTGCAAAAGCTGCATTTATGGCGAGAACCCCCGCTGCTACAATAATCTTTTTCATGGCCCTAACCCTACCATATTTAGAAATATATGTCAAGAGGCTTTTGCGAAGACTTTAAACTATTACCTGCACACTCTCTACACAAGGTTCCAAATCACTTGTCGCTTAAAAGACCTGCGGATAATCTTTATACATTGAGAACACATAGTAAAACGACGCCTGCGGCGTCGTTTTACTCCCCACTAATAACTAGTAACTATCAGCCAGTAACTACCAACTATCCCCTTATGCCTTCTTAAACGGCACTCCGATCAGCTCAAAGAATGCTGTCGCTTCTTCTTTGGTCTTTGCTGTTGTACCCATAGTGATAGCCATACCGAAGATGTCTTTCAATTCTTCGTCTTTGATTTCTGGGAAAATAGTATGCTCTTTGATACCAAATGTCATATTACCGATAGCGTCCACCGATGTACGGTTAATACCACGAAAGTCTTTTGTACGAGGAAGTGCCACGTTAAACACCTTATCAAGGAATCCAAACATACGTGCACCACGCAATGTTACCGCTACTCCGATAGGATCTCCTTCGCGTGTCTTAAATGACGCAACTGACTTCTTGGCCTTACGAATTGTAGGGCGCTGACCAGTAAGCTTGGTAAGACGATCCATGACAAGCTCATTTCGCTTGCGATCCTTTTTCACCATAGACCCTGTCGCTACGGATACAGTCACCTTCGTAAGACGAGGTGCTGCCATAGCATTTGTATATCCAAACTCTTTTGAAAGCTTTTCAAAAGAACTTTTTTCAACCTCCTGAACACTTTTATTTGTATGCTGTGCCATATATATTTCTGAGCACGATTACGTGTAGCCAGGAATACTCACTGGGTATACACGGATGTACGTCGCTCTTATTTAGTAATGTAGGGACACTATACCATAGTTTATCCACTATGTCTTTCTTGACTTTATAACTGTTTTATTGTATAATATTTACTTTGTTCGTCAACTCTTTTTAAGAAAGGCTTCGCATGAAGCACGACCCCTCCTCGTTTAGCGCCTTCGAGATCGCGGTGATCATTCTGATCATTGCCTTCGTCGCTGTGGGCATAACCACAGAGCAGCTTCGTAGCATCATCTGCGATGCGTCCACTCGCTATGCCATCCCCTGTGCTGTTGGCGTCATCATGATCGCAACCCTTGCTGGGTGGAGCCTCATGCGTACAGCGATAGCACTTACTGCGATAGCCGCTACCTGGTACGCTCTGTGGCTCATGCTTGCTGTGAACTGATGCTTTATGGCTGTCGTGCCATACGGCACAACAAAAAACCGCCCGTTTGGGCGGTTTTTTATTCTACTAAATACTAACACCTCCACCAACAGCCCCTCCGTCACTGCCATCATTCCCACCAATACCTCCTGCTGCTCCATCACTTCCTGTTCCGTTACCAGCACTGCCCCCATCAGACCCCGCACCACTTCCAGTCCCTGGACCCCCATTGCCCATCCCGTCATTTCCAGAACACGGCTGTACCGTAAAGCTGCCAGCATTTGTTACCTTGTTAATGAGCGGGTTAATAATAAATGTCACCCAGCGTCCCGTTGGAAGAACACCACCAGGAACAGACGTCTGCACTGTAGTGTTATTCATCCATTCGAGATTTGTATACTCGCGATAGTTACCAAGATTCGTACATGCGGCTTCTTGCCCACCTGGCACGCCACAGCCTTTCATACGAGCGTTACGACTAAGACCTGTCGTTTGTGTATAAATAGTATCCGCTGGACAGTTACGCACACTGCTGCCCCATGGACCGCTTGGAGAGTTTGACGCAAGCGTACTAGGGAAAAAGTCTTCTGGCGGTACCGTGATAAAGAGAGTGTCATTAATAGAGTTCACGGCGTTCGTCGCGTTATAGGTAAACGATAGCGTACAACCTGCGTATCCACGGACGATAGGCTTTACAACTCTTCCTTGTGCAGTGTTTGCACCCCATGCACCATCTTCGCCAGCGAGATCACACGTACCTGATACTGTGTACCACGATGCCCAGGATGTACCATTCCTTGAACTGTAATCAATAATTGCTTGATCTCCTGAACGAAGTGTCACCGTACGTGCGCCACCTATTGTCACGTTCGCAACAGCGATAGACGGTAGAGAATTGTTTGTCGTAGCAGTCGTATTGGTAGTCGTGGTGGTGTTAGTGGTTGCTGTAGTGTTAGTATTGGCGTTCGTAGTCTGAGTCGCATTACTTCCGAATGAAAAAGCTGGGCCGGCAACAGAGTTACTAACAGCACCGGCACAGTCGATCACCGTGAACTGTCCCGTGCGAACTGGTGAAGTGTTGGCATACTTAATATAAGTTTCGTATGTTCCCACAGGGATTGTCGATTGCTCTACCCTCGTACGCACTGTTGTACCGTCTACCCACTCGTCTTCGTTAAACGATCTAAAGTTTGAAGCTGTTCCGGTCAAGCACGCGTTTGATCCGGCACGGACAGCACACCCAAGCGGTCTATAACTTTTAACAAGCCCTACAGTGCGTGAAAAGAATGCCTCGTTATTACACACCTGCTTGTTATATGACCACTGACCAGACCCTGTCGCAAAGGTGTTCCCGATAACTGGCACCATAACCACATTACTAATGCCTTTATTATTTGATACGGATACTGGGTATATATTTCCTGCTATTGCAGCTGTCGCGGGTATATTCGCAGCAATAAAAGTATCACTGACATCAGAAGTGGTCGTCACAACAGCACCATTCCACATAACAGTAAGACTGCTACCGGTAAGGCCGGTACCGGTGATATACACGACTCGATCATGATGAGACGCTATGGCACTCGTAACAGAGACAGTTCCTGTTGTTGTCGTACCATCTACGACGGTACTTACTTCTGCATACGAAGTCGTACCCCCTACACCTGTCGCCGTCCACGTACAGTTGTATGTACCCGTGAATCCCTGTGCACGATATGTATCCCATGAGACAGTCGCACTACCCGATACTGGAAGTGGTGTCGTTCTGTTTCCATTTGGTCCTGCGCCTGCACAATAAACAGCAAGCGATGTAGCGTTTGTCGTAGACCAGCTAAGTGTCTGTGTCTGACCAGATGAAAGTCGTGCAGGAGAGCGGTTCACTGTCACTGTAGGACGCACACCTGTGCCAGTGGATGTCCCTGTTACTGTGGATGTCGTTCCATTACAACTAATCACACGAATCTTTTCTCGTGTGAGTGGGCCAACGTAGCCGGTAGCCTGGAGGTTGTTTTGTGTCTGAAATGCTTTGACAGCATTGACTGTTCCGACACCAAAGAATCCCGTAGGGTCCGTAGCGAGAAGGTTTGCATCTTGGAGGAACGCTTGCAGGAGCGTTACTTCACCGTTGGTGCCACTATCTCTGGCTCTGTACCGTAATGCGGTACTTGAAAGCGTTGTACACTGTGACGATGCCTGCTCTGTGTCGACATCACCTTCTTGTGCAAACGCTGGCACCGCAAACGACACTGTAAGTAATAGCCCTGCAATAATATGTTTCATATACGCCAAGTATATCTTGGAGTGGTAGTGCTTGCATAGGTAGATATAAACAAAAGCGACGCCGTAGGCGTCGCTTTTGTTTATAGTGCATATCCTCTACAAACCTTACTTTGTCTTTTTTGCTTTTTTGTCAGCCAACTTCACGTTTGAAGCATCGAGTGGTTGAGAAATTTCTACAATGCCTCCTTTTTCACCAGCTTTCTTTGGGCGCATATGTCGCTTTACTTTATTAAGACCGTCGAGGATCACCTTCCCTGTCGCTGGTAGCACCTTAGTAATCACAGAAGATTCACCTTTGTGCTTACCTGCAATCACTATTACTTTGTCTCCTTTTTTTACGTGCATATATGTGTATTTAAATGTTTGTGTACGTTAGCGGCTACAAGCTGTACGCTCATAGCTACTTGCTATTAAATGATTTCAGGTGCTAGTGATGCTATCTTTCTGTATCCTTCGATACCTGTTTCTGACAGTTCGCGAGGAATAGGTCCAAAGACACGTCCTGCGCGAGGCTCTTTCTTTGTCTTGTCGACAAGCACGACAGCGTTATCATCAAATGAGATATATGACCCGTCACTTCGACGAACCTGCTTTGTCGTGCGAACGACAACACCGTAGACAATATCCTTCTTCTTTACTTGCTTACGAGGCTCTGCCACCTTTACCGAAAGCACAACCATGTCTCCGATAGAAGCATATCTACGCTTACTTCCACCAAGAACTTTAAAGACACGTCCAAGTTTCGCTCCTGAGTTGTCTGCTATTTTGATGTTTGTTCCTGCTTGTATCATGGAAGTAGTAATTAATTGGTAGTGCCGAGGTGCTATGCCTTCTTGCTAAGAACTATGAAGTTCTTGTCTTTTGATAACGGGCGAGATTCTTCGATAGTAACCTCGTCCCCTATTTTGTACTCATTGTTTTCATCATGAGCCTTTAAACGCTTGTCGATTTTAAAATATTTACCGTATTTCTTGTGTGCGACGTATCGAGATACGTTCACGACAACAGTCTTGTCCATCTTGTCTGAGACGACTTTCCCGGTGAACGTTTTTTTGTGAGATGTTTTTGTTTCCATACAATGACTATTATCGTGCTACAACACGAGTCTTAACTGGTAATTTTGTCCCCGCCTTACGAAGAGCTTCACGAGCCACCTCTTCTGTGACGCCGTCCACCTCAAAGAGAATTCGCCCTGGTCGCACTTCGAAACAGTATCCCTGTGGATCACCCTTTCCTTTACCCATCGGTACTTCTGCAGCCTTCTGAGTAAATGGACGATCAGGGAAGATACGAATCCATACTTTTGCAGTCTTACCTGCGTGGCGCTGCATAGCACGACGAGCAGATTCAATCTGATTTGATTGAACACGAGCAGGAGTTTCGGCTTTCAACCCAAAGCTACCGAAGGCAACGGTGATGCCACGGGTTTCTGGACGAGCGAGCTTCTTTTCTGAGAGGCGCGCTGTCTGCCATTTTCGGTGTTTTACTTTCTTTGGGAATAACATACTCGTTTAATTAAATTACTTACTTTCTCTTGTAGTAGAACCAGGGGTCTGGTCAAACTTCATACCTCGATAAATCCATACCTTAATACCGATCACTCCGTATGTCATGTATGCCTTTTCGCGAGCAAAACTAATATCTGCACGAAGTGTTTGAAGTGGAATACCTCCACGCTTGATAACTTCTATACGAGCCATTTCTGCTCCAACGAGACGTCCTGATACTGCGAAACGAGCACCTTTGACATCAAGATTGGCCATTACCTTTTCTACTGTTGTCTTCAAAACACGACGGAACGGAAGACGCTTCTCGATCCCTTCTGCGACCATAGCAGCTACGATAGCAGCATCTGCTTCTGGATTTGGTACTTCGACAATGTCGAGCTTCACATCCTGAGGAACGATAATCTTCAAGCGGTGCATTTCTTTTTTCAAAGCGGCACGAAGCTTTTCGATACCATCCCCTCCACGGCCGATAATCATACCTGGGCGTGATGTGTGAAGTGCGATGCGGTATTGCTTTTCTGATCGTTCAATCTCAACCAATGCAACATACATACCACGGACACGCTTTGTGAGCCATCCACGAACAAGAACGTCCGCACGGAGGTGGTCAACATAGTGAGCCTGATTCTTGCCGAACCAGCGTGACTTCCAGTCACGGATAATGCCGAGGCGATGTGAATATGGGTGGACAACGTGAGTCATGGTATTACTTAGTTATTTTTTCAAGCGTTATTGCTACCTTGCTTGTATGTTTATGAATAGGAAACGCACGCCCCATAGCACGAGGCATCCAGCGCTTAATGATAACACCCTTATCAACAGTAGCACTCTTGATGACAAGCTCGCTTGCTGGAACACCAGCATTTGCGACCGCTGAGTCAAGAAGTTTCTTGATAGGAAGAGCTCCTCGCTTGATGAGGTTAGCAAGTATTGCCTGTGCTTTGTCTGCACGCTTGCCAGATACAAGGTCCGTAATGAGACGAACTTTTCGAGGTGCTTGTCGATAACTTTTGAGTGATGCTTTCATAGAGGTCTATTATTTCTTCTTAGTGTCAACCGCAGTCTTTGCAGTTTTAGCAGCATCGATCTCAGATTGCTTCTTCTTCTGGTCGATTTCCTTTTGCATCTTACCACCGTGGCGTACGAACTTACGAGTCGGAGAAAATTCGCCAAGCTTGTGCCCTACCATGTCCTCAGTAACGAGTACTTCGATATGAGTCTTGCCATTGTAGACACCAAAG
>CAYWTC010000004.1:0-29676 GCA_964461165.1 uncultured Candidatus Saccharibacteria bacterium
TTCGGGGTGCGTTCCTAAATATTACTACCTCGTTTGCTACTAAACTGTCAGGCTTTCATGTCTCACTTGTATTGCTACTCATTTGACACTTCCATCTGATTAGTTTCGTTCAACTTGCATGCCTTATCCACGCCGCCAGCATTCATCCTGAGCTAGGATCAAACTCTTTTTATTAGAACGTGACAAAAGGAAAATAAATGCACAATGTGTAATGTTGTCATTTGCTACATATCACTTGCGTGATACATACAAACGTATTGCTTTGACAAATAACTTTCGTGACACTTCTTTTCCATACTCATACGTATATGAGCATTACTAAGAAGTCGTCCTATTCTATCCAAAATAATATGATAAGTCAAGGAATTTATTAGACTAATCCCACTTGCGGAGCCTGGGCCTCCCTGCCAGCATCTATAATCCGCCAGATCACGCCGCTCTACCCATCAAATACCTATACAGGGCAACCATTTTTTGATATCCTGTATAGAACATGGATCAGTCATCTATTCCCATTATCGCTATTGATGGGACCACTGCCTCTGGCAAAGGGACTATCGCCTACAAGCTGGCTCAGCACTTCGGTTTTCACTATTTGAACTCTGGCGCACTCTATCGAGTCGTCGCATACGAAGCATTAACCCAAGGTGTCTCATTTGACGACCACGACAAAGTCGTCGCGATTGCACAGAGTATTCGCCCTACATTTCAAGATAAAAAGGTCATCATAAACGGTGATGACATCTGGCCAATCATAGGCACTCAGACATACGGCAACGGTGCGAGTATTGTGAGCCGTATTCCTGAGGTGCGCTATGCTGTTTTTAAAACACAACGAGACATGATTCAAGCCCCTGGCCTTGTCGCAGAAGGACGCGACATGTGTACGCATGTTTTTGAAGATGCGGCGGTCAAACTCTATTTTGATGCGGATGCTCACGTACGAGCAGAGCGCCGCTTCAAAGACGAACAAGAACTTCAAAGTGGTAAGACATTTGAGCAAATATTAGACGAGGTCATCGCTCGTGATGAACGCGACAAAAACAAGCCTGTCGGCCGCCTCTACCCAGCAGAAGGAGCGCTCGTCATAGACTCAACATCAAAGAATCGAGACGAAGTGTTTGCTATGTGCGTAGCATGGTGCGAAGAGCACGGCATACATACAGCATAAAACTTTTAGGATAATGCCTCGTTAATATAGACAACGTCTGGTTCGACACCTTTTCCTTTCAAGTAGACCTCGGCGACAAATGGCTTTCCTTCTAGCATTTTTGATACCAGGATTTTATCCGCGGGCATCATGGCATCATACGGGATGTCACTCGGTGCAAAAAATGTAGGAGGCCCCATTTCGTCTCCCTCTTTCGGCTCCCCTCCCCACGCAGATACAAAGAAAAATGACACTGTCATAAATGGTGTCGTCACTTCGTCTTTTGTAATATAAAAATATACCCGCGACATAATAGAGAGATCACTCCACTCTACATCAACACCAGATTCATCATAAAGCTCTCGCACCGCAGTATCAAAAATATCTTCATCTGTATCTTCCATCTTGCCACCATACCCATTATAAAGTCCGAGGCTATACTCAATCGCGCCCCCGTCATGATGTATCGGCTGTTTCTTTCGTGCGAGACACAGTCTCCCGTCTTCATCTTGCAAGAATACGACGGATGCTTGTATACGAGGACGTTCCATATTAACGCTTTGTGGCTGTCATCTTAATAGTCACCGAAAGGAGGATTGTGATTGCAAACAACACAACAGACATCATAGGAAATGTAATGAATCCATACTCCATAAATGTTGGCTTGTCACAATTAACCATTGAGGCAATTGCTGGGCACGGGATAAGCGGAGAGTATCCCATTTGAAGGTACTGATGATACAGTGCAATCACAAGTCCTATGTATGAAAATGGCAGGACATAGGTAACCACACTTGTATCTTTCTTGTACCAGGCTACACCGAAGAGTACGACCATACCGTAAATGAATATACGCTGAAACCAGCACAGTCCGCATGGCAACACCCCTAGATAGTCAGAATATATAAGAGATACAACCGTTGAAAACAATGTCGCGAAAAATCCAAGAGGTAGCGCATACTGTGCGAATCTTTCGAATCGAGATCGGTACGATGCCGATGCACCCCGGTGAAGCATGACAAGCTTGATCGCCCAGATAACCACCATCACGCACCCAATGAGAGTCGCCAATGCTAAATAATGATTAAGTCCTGCAAGCAATGCCTCTTGCCCTGGTGTGAGATACGTCATCTGTACAGTATATCGCTTGTTAGCAAACAACGAAAGCGGCGCCCGTTGGGCGCCGCTTTATATATTCAACCACCAACCAGTAACTAGTAACTAGTAACTAGTAACCATCAACTAGGAGCTATCAACTACTTACCATTCTTCCCGTTCCACATTGTAAGAAGTGGTGATGCCACGAATATTGATGAGTACGTACCCACCACGAGCCCCACGAGAAGTGTGAGTGCGAAGAATTGCGTCGTCGTCGGTCCAAAGAAGTACAGCGCGACGAGCGACAACACTGTTGTGAGTGATGTGTTAACTGATCGAGCAAATGTCTGCGACAAACTCATGCCGACAATCTCATCAAATGATTTCTTTGTACCTGATAGTCGCAAGTTTTCTCGAATACGGTCAAATACGACTATCTTGTCCGAAATGGTCACCGCCATCACCGTAAGAAGCGCCACTACAAAGAGTGTGTCCACCTCTGCACCATGGTAGTGAGACAAGAGAGCGTATGCCCCCACAGGGATAATAATGTCATGCATCATTGTCACCATAGCAATCACACCATACTTCCATGACGATATTGGCTTTGATACTTTACGGAATGAAAAAGCGATAAAGGCGAGTATTGCAAGCACGACGACCACAATTGCAATGATCGCTTTCTTTGTCATTTCTTTTCCAAGTGTCGGACCAACGTTGTTCACTGAAATAACATTGTGTGCATATGGGTGAGCACTCATGATCGTGCCCATCATATCCTCATATGACTGTGTCCCGATAAACTTGTATGAATGCTCCCCTGTTTGAAACACTTTAATATCTTTCTCGACCACAGCAGCTACAGGAAAAAGTTCTGGTGTGGAAGTAGCGTATGCGAGCTCCACCACAGTACCTCCGGTAAAGTCGACACCGCGTTTGATGCCAAACACGCCAACGGTCACACATGACGCAATCACAAGTGCGAGAGATAATCCGATAAAGAATGCTTTGTATTTGACGATAAACATAAATTATTTCTTAGTACTTGTAAATTACTTTGACGTTACACCCGACCCGAATAGGAATCGCCATACTCGACCAAGCTGGCGTGGCACAATAGCGAGCAAGAATACTCTCGTAACCAACTGTGCAGAAATCAAAGATAATACCGCTCCGAGGAAAAATGTAAGTGCGAATCCTTTTACTACAGATGTACCGAGCCAGAAGAGAATAACTGATACGATAATAGCAGCAATGTGTGAATCTCGAATTGATGTCCACGCACGAGCGAACCCTTCTTTGACAGCGTCAGCAACGCTTTTACCATTTCGTAGCTCTTCTTTCATGCGCTCAAAGGTGAGCACGTTTGCATCTACCGCAAGTCCGATAGAGATGATGAAACCTGCAATACCAGACGCTGTAAGCGTGACAGGAATCAGCTTAAATATAGCGAGCATCATACCTACGTATGACGTAAGCGCGAGCACTGCAATCACACCTGGCAAGCGATACCACAGCACCATAAAGATCGCCACAAGAGCGAACCCAAGTAATGATGATGTCATACCCGCAGCGACTGCCTTCTGCCCAAGAGATGCTTCGACGACCGTCTTTCCAGACAGGGATATTGGCACTGGAAGCGCACCAGAGTTAAGACGTCCCACGAGTTGGCGAGCCTCTTCTATGGTAAATGTCCCAGAGATGACCGCCTTACCATTACTTATTTCTTCATTGACCACAGGCGCAGAGATCGGCGTGCCATCTAGAAATATTGCCACCTGCTTGCCCACGTTTGCACGTGTAATCGCAGCAAAGAGCTCTGTACCTTTGTCATTAAAACTCAGTTCTACAAGTGGTCGATTCGTGGTCGGATCAAATACAAGTGCAGACTTTTTAAGGTATGACCCTGAGAGATCAGTTGCTTCGTAGGCATTGATCATGTCGTATACCGTAGATGATGCACCAAGTTCCGCCGCACCTTTCTTTGCGGTACGAAAATCAAGCACCGGTGTTTCTCCAATCAGCTTCGCAGCCTGATTCACATCAGTAACTCCAGGTAGCTCTACAATAAGGCGCCATTCTTTTTCGAGACGACTATATGATGTAGTCACCGTAGGTTCGCGTACACCAAAGAGATTCACTCGTCGTTCAATCACGTCACGCAAAGCTTCTACGCTTTCATCTACATTTGCATCCGCCGGAAGCGCTTGTGTATTCACAGCATAGGTAAGTGCCGATCCACCAGCCAAATCAAGGCCAAGAACAAACGGTTTACCGAACTTTCCCTCTGCAAGCATCTCCCCCTTCCACACCCATCCACATACGATAATAATGATGATAATCACCCACAATGCCTTCAATTTCTGCTTCATAGTCGGCTTATTTTAGCATAAAATTACAAGACCACCACAAAAAAATATCTAGCTAACAAAGACCTTAGAAACACCAAAATCGTTTTCGGAGTAGTTATTTTCATTAAAGTCAAACAAATGTAGAGTTTTGCAACAAATACAAAGTATCCTATTTTTATTTAAGTAGTGTAAACCTAGTACCTGGTCACCGAATTCGTACACGACGGAGGTCGAGCCCCTATTTTTGTCTAAAACGTAAACAGATCCTTTTAAAGTTACGATCAAGATATAGTTTTCTAAAATTAAAGGCTTACTGATTACAGAATCAGGTAAAAAAACTTCCCAAAACAAGTTTTTTGAAAAAAACTTAACAAGACCTGTTTTACTGTACAGAATAATTTCATCGTCACCAAAAAAAACTTCTGTTTGTTCATCACAAACCCCGAGCGACGTGATTTCTTTACTCACCAAATCAACTTTTGTAATCGCAAAGTTACTGTAAACAATAACTGCGTCTTTATTATTAAGAAAAACTTTTAAAATATTAAATTCTCTAAACAGTAAGGTGCCAGATACATCGTAAAAATCTGCCTGGTTGTCACCAAGCACGCAGTAAACTATGTCGCTTGTTATAAAGTTAGTAATTTTTCTATTAACTTTGTTGATTTGCTTTATTTTAAAATTTTTCTTAAGGTCCATGGTCGATATTTCACCCTCGCCCGAGTACCTATCAATGCAGCATGTAATAATTATTTTTTCGTTTTTATTGTACAAATATCCTAAAACAGCTTTTAAAACCGTAACCTCAGAAAGTGGGAAGTTTATTTTCTTGCTCTTAAAATCTTTACTTATTTTCCAAAAAACACCAAGATTGTCACAAATTAGAGTTTCGCCGGCTTCGTAGGCCACAAGTCTTACTTTGTAGTTATTGCTAACAAAACTGAGTTTTAACCTGTCAAAATGTAGCCCGCTTTCAAAAAAGCTAATCCTAAATAAATTATTTAAATACACAAGAACTAAACTACTATTTAGTGGGTCATAACCTGATACAGTCAAAGCACCCTCTAGGTAAGAGTTGAAGGAGGCGAATGTAAAATTCTGTGCAGAAGAAATTTTTTGTAGAGGATTAAATATTTTTTTTGAAAAGCTTTGTTTAACAGGAAAAGGGAGGACCTCTGTGTCGTCCAACAGGGTGTAAACAAAGTTGTCTTTGTAAGTACTCACATATTGGGAGTTAATTAGAAAAAAACCTTTTGAAATAGAGTGGCCCTCTAGCTCAAATATAAGATCGGATTTTCTGAGAGTTTCTCCCGTAAAAAAATGTTCATCAACAAAGATAATTGGAACATCTTTAAGAATGACACCTTCAATAAATTTATTACTACCCGATGAGTCCTTACTTTTTCTTAAATAAAGTATGTTTATATTTAACCCGTAAGTAAGATTGAGGTACATCGAAATACCGGAAACAAGAGGTATCCCAGACGTCTCCATTCCAACCAGTTGAAATGAGGGGTGGTCCGATTTTAGGCATGAGTAGATCCATTCTGCAAAATAAGTAACAACAGTAAAGTCTAAAACGAGAGCTTGGTAGTCAAGACCTGATTTAGCAAGGTAACCGTGGCGCCCCAGAGCAAACTGATCATCGGAAGGACTATAAGAAAAAGAGAAATTCTTTTTAATATAAGCCGCTAAATCTTGATTATCTTTTATTTTTGTAGGTGTTATCATAATTTATTTTTTTCTAAAATAAAAGCTATCTCTTTCCAAGACCTCACCCTCTGAATATTGGGAGGCAACTTTTCTTTCGTCTGATTATGTGGTGCGTCTAATAAAAAAGTAAAAATTCCATTTTCCGATGCAGTAATACAGTTTTTAATTTCGTCATCAACAAAAAAATCTAGAGACTGCCCACCAAGCACTATGTCCTTATCCTCAGATTTTGTTAAAAAAATACTTTCAAACTTTGGGTATTTGCGTAGAAAATAATTTATATAGCCCAAATCAAAAAAATGCCTCTTGGTGACAAGTATAAAACTAAATGACTTCGACATTTTCCATAAAACCTCTAAACTGTCTTGAACCCTACTATCCCCTAAAATACCCTCTAAAAAAGAGGTCTGAGCGTAGTAGGAAATGTCTCGTCTTGACACATGACCACTCTCGACTAACTTTTTTTGAAGTTTAACCTCTTTTAACAAAATTTGCTTATTCAATGAAATTTTTTTCTTAGAAAGAAATTCTAAGAAATTTTCCCTATAAATAAATAGAACATCGTCAAAGTCAAGCCCTATTCGTAATTTCATAATAAGTAAGAAACGCTTAATTTCATGATAATATCATACCATGACCTTAAGTGTTGTTAACGCAAACAATGAGATAGAAAATACTAAAAGTTGGCCATACTTCCCGGTCCTGAACTTTGAAACATTAACCTCTCGAAAATCCCTCTTCTTTAAAAGGTGGTTTATTTTTAAAAAAAAGGCAACATTTCAAGAGATTTTGGACTACTTAAAAGAGGAGGATGTGCTTGTTGACGCCCGTCCTGTGAGTATTCGCAATGACATGCTGCCAGGAGTTGCTTTTCTTTCACTTTTTAAGAATACCTGCGTTGGTTGGGCTGCTGATTTTAGAAGTAAAGAAAAAATCATTAACAGCTTAGAGACAACATTGTCAACCTCAATTGGGGAAGGTCTAGAAAGATATTTTTTGACTGACCGAGAAATATCCAAGGCTCATGTTGTATACAAGACATATGCAGAGCTGACCAAAACACTAGAAGACTTTCCACAATTTCTACCAGAGCAGGTGAAGAGGTTCCCTAGTCTGTTTAACTTTAATGACAGAGACAGCTTATTTTCCTGTGTAGAAGTAAGCGACCTGCTTAGCAAAAAAAACGTATGGATACCTACTCAGTATATATTCTGGCAAAAAAGAGTTGCGAAAGAAAAATTTTTAGTTAACTCAACAACAAATGGTGCCGGTGGCCATTTTACGAAAGCAGAAGCTATTTTGTCAGGAATATATGAAGAAATTGAGCGTCACACCTTTATGCTTTATTGGTACACAAAGAAAACACCGCGAAAAATAACCATTGCCAGTATTGGCGATGAAGACATATCAAGACTTATTAGTGAGTGCACAAGGCGAGACCTGGAAGTTCATGTTCTTTTGCTCGAAAATGAGTACCGAGCTCCTGTATATGGGTGTGTGTTAGTAGACCGCAGAAATAATGAAACGTCAGTCAGTTTTGGATCAAAGTTAGACATCTTCGACTCTAAAAAAGCAATATATTCTGCCCTAACGGAGGCGCTCGTTTCTCTTGGTAGTAATCTTAATTACCAAGGCGAAAGACTCCCCTTGGGGGGGGTTGAAGACTCTCATAGATTAAAAATAAACAGGGATGAAAGAATTGGAATGTGGACAGGCCAGGATGCAGCTAAGCATATCGACTTCCTTATTCGTGGACAAAGTCACCCATTAGAACTAAGTGCCAAGAACAAACAAAGAACAAAGGAGGAGGAGCTCGACTTTATCCTAAACAAGCTAAAACTTAATGGTACAAAGCACGTCTATGTCTATGATGTAAAATCTCCAATTTTACAAAATATTGGGTACCATGTTACAAAAGTTGTAATTGCTGACTTAATACAACTAAATCTACACGAGTTTTTAGCAACATTTAAATCAAAAAAATTTGCAAAGGAGTTTAATAAAGATATATCAAAAGTAAAATTTGACGACTTTAATAAAACCCCGCACCCCTTCCCTTAAAATATGGAAAATAATCACAATATATTTAATACCTTTTTTAAACACAAAAACAGTGTTCCTCTTGACGAAAAAGCGTGGCCTGCTTCGTGGAAAAAAATAATTATAAAAAGCTACGAAAAATGTGAAAAATTTAAACTTTCCGACGAGGACACACTACTTAACACACTTCGTGTTAGTGAGATAAAACTTACAGATACCCTAAAAAAAAGAACCTCCGGTTTTAATATATCAAGAGATTTAGATATTGAATCTGTACTTTTTCTACTTCAAGAAGCTGTGGGGCAACGTGACACTGACACCCGCAGAATCAGCCCGTCAGCTGGGGCGCTATACCCCAATGATGTTTACTTTGTATCAACAGGTACTGCCTCTAATATAAAGCCTGGCATATACCACTTTAATGCGTCTAAAAATGAGCTATCTTTGTTTAAAAAAGTCTTTCCTGAGGAAACCCTGGAAGCACTAACCGGCTCCTCACAGCCCTTTGTTTTAACAGCAAAACACGCCCTTCTTTTTACATACACACCTAAACGTAACGTAGAAAAGTACGGATGGTTTGGGGTACGTGCTGCTTTAATAGAAATAGGTTCAATGGTTCAGTCAATCAGCTTAGTCGCTGCGGCAATGAACATCGCTGTTAGGGCATACGGGTACGCAGACGACGAGACAGTGGATGAGACTCTTGGCATTGACGGCATAAATGAAATATATGTCTTAGGAATGACCATTGGCTAGCAACACCATTTTAAATACCTTATATAAATAAAGAGGGCTTAGCAAGGTGTCTTTAATACTCGTCTTATATAAACCAGAGCTTCGTCTATAAACAAACAACCATACAAGATATTTGAAAAATATCTTGACTATATTTCTTGGAAATAAATCAAATATTAAGTGTATTCTTTCTGAATTATGATTTACTGATTTCCCACTATGGGGGACAAGGTTGTTTATCTGGTACAGGTCACCTGTTTGAAATACAAGCACCTTTCCATTGTCAAAAACTTCTGATCCTTCGGATTTTATAACTAAGTGATACCTGTCACTAAATATGTAATAAAAACCCATATCAATATGAGGGAAAAAGTTTGTCTCATTCCACAGAACAGTTAAAGACACTCTCCCAAGAAGGCATCTTTTACTTTTTGCATACTTATGTAAAAAACTCATTGTGTCTGTAAAAAAGGTAGCCTGTTTTGTGTCAACAGTAATAAGCTCATTTGCGTAAATTTTAAAATAGTCAACAGATTGCCGACTGTTAGATGACTCATTTTTTATCAGTGGAGATCTTAATTCAAGGGTTTTAAATTTCTTGTGAGAATTTTTATAGAAGTTATTAATTCTATAAAATAAATCAAAATGATAATTTAGCTCGTCGTAAAAAAGGTCGGTATTAAAATTTAATATTTTAATAGTTTTTTTCACAGGTAGTTAAAACTTCCACCCAGCCGTTTGTAGATAATTTTTTATTTCCTGATTTACTTCCGCCAGTTGTCGTAACTGGTAGTATGGCACACCTCCAAAGTAATCGAAACTTTCTGGGATATTTTTCGGTCTATAACTTAAATACTCATTCTCTTTAAGAATGTTGAGCAGGTATGGACTATTCTTATACTTAATAATGTTAAGAGTTCTTACAATGGCCTCATCTTTGTATGCTGTCTTTTCTTCTTCGGTTAAAAGCTGGTTCGGCAAAGGATTAGCGAATGCGTACTGACCAAGAAAAGATACATAAAAAAGGTTAACCATTGTAGACACCCCTATAAGAGGTGAGCCTTTTGCAATATCAGCCCCCCTAAGAAAGTCATTTTTCATACTAGCTAGGTACTCAACTTTTCTATTCTTATCTACCGTCTGAGATATTAACGGGTCCCAAAGAACGACTGTTTTCATAATATAAATTTCATGAACTATTCGCCCCATACCCTCATACAGAGTGAAATCTTTCGACATCTCTTCGATCTGCCCTTTAAGCTGTAGAAGATTTTGTAAACCGTATTTTTCCTTTACATATCTTGCGTACCTTGCTTGCTGGTCATCTTGTGAGGAAGATCTAGAAATATCTAACAGGCGCATACTTGAAGACATGTCATTCATTCTCATTCTTAAAAGGGAGTATCCTATTGGATGCAACTCGTAGGACAGCTTGTTTAGGTCAGACATAGAGAGCTGGCTTGCTGCACCAATTAAAATATTTTGATTAGAACGGAGCGTGTCCGGAAGATTTGACTTGTCACCAAACCTAACTTTCAAGTCTTCAAAGTTTTTTATGTAGTTACTTTTAAACGGCTCAAGGGTAAACAAAGTCTTAACAAAAAAATTATCGTCCCAATGAGTTCCTATGTATATACAATTTATAAGATTTAGAGCATAAGATCTCTCTGCGGCTGAAAGATCTTGGTCATTATAAATTTGAACAAATGAGCTAATTGCCTGTGTATATAGACTATAAGCTTTTTCTTTGTCATTTTCGTTTGCCAAAGCAAATCCAGCCTTACCGTAAATGATATAAGCATCTTTATATTGCTGGGAAAAGCTTTCTGAGTAAAACTCAGCATTGGTTAATATATCTTGGTTGGTAAGTACGAACTGTTTGTCAGGCTTAAAAACAAATAAGTAAGTAAAAATAAACAACAAAAATAGTACCACTCCCGGCAGTAATATTTTTTTTAAAAAAATTAACATTAAAAATACTTTATAAAGTTAGTAAAATTAGGATGAAGCGCTAGCCCCAGCACAACAGCCACTACAGCCCGACCCGCAACAACTGTTTCCTCCACACCAGTTAGTCGGCAGTGTACA
The DNA here is from genome assembly GCA_964461165.1 of uncultured Candidatus Saccharibacteria bacterium. Classification (GTDB taxonomy): domain Bacteria; phylum Patescibacteriota; class Minisyncoccia; order Phycocordibacterales; family UBA5272; genus UBA11704. The sequence goes on from CAYWTC010000004.1 coordinate 11,176, forward strand.
GAGATCAATGTCCGCACTAACAACACTAACTCCAAATAAATTCATCGGACTATCTTTTGATGTCTTTTTATCAATGGCTACCAGGTTGGCAAACAATATCCCAAGAATAGCAGCTTTTTTAAAGAGTTTTGAAGTCAATATACTCATATATATTATATAGTACCAACCGAACGTCTAAATTAGATACAGGTTATCCACAAAACAAAGCCACCCGAAGGTGGCTTTCAAAATTCTTTGGAAACTGCTCACTTTGAAAAAAGCTGTTTCCCGTTCCAAAGAATCCTTCCAGAGTCAACCACTACCAGGTTCCGAAACGAAGAGCCGTAAATCGAAACGTAGGTGAACTCAACCCAGGGAGCACTGACTTTCACAGGGAAAGTTCTACCACAGCCGCTCTTGCTGCACGAGAACAGTGTCATATCGCTGTTCAGGTTATGGGTAGAAAGGCCTTCGTCCTTGAAGTACACCTGGAAATCTTTGCCTCGTAGGGAAAAAATTTCTTCTGCTGATGCCGGTACAAGGGTAGGAGGCTCGCTGTGCTTCACGACTTCAAAGCCGTTAAAAATCAGCTTGCCTCCGTCTTTCTTGACAACAGCTTTCCGAGAGCCACCGACCTCTTTGAACCAGGTGTTGTACCTGCGTTCAATTGAGCTGTCGGTAATGGTGTACACCCCATCGTCGCAGGACTCAAAGCCCTGCTTGCCAGTGCAGTCAAGGAGCGTTCCGTCCTGGAAAAAACTGAGTCGGGAACCATTGGACAAAGTCCACGTTGTCCCCTTTTCTGCCAGGACGAACTTTTTCAGCTCGTCACCCTGCACAGCCTGCTGAGCGTGAGCCACGCCCACAAAGAGGGAGACAATGGCGAGGGTCTGGATGAAATTCATGATGGGTACCTCTATGAGCGCCGTAGCGCAAGGTTGATGATGAAAAGATCTTGGATTATGCAAAGTTTTAAACCCCACATACCTGTATATATTATATCATAATAAACAAATATGTCAATCTTGCTGACGGTTTTTATAAGCACACTTATCGTTTGTATTAAAAAGAAAACTACCCGCGGTGCGGGCAGTTTTGGGGCTTGTACCTCAGCTCGAAGGAGTTACTTCCCGTCGGGACCGGTTGTGAAGCGGCAGCTCTTATTGAAAGCTTTGCCACTTGCCGTGAGGCCACTCACTGTGGCCACATATTCAGACAATTCCGCGAGCGGCTTGTCCGGCAAAACGGCGCGCTGCCATGCGGGCAGGCCGTCAGAAACAGTGTTTCCGAGGACCTTCACGATAGCAACAGTGGCGCCTGTGGTAACGTGCTTGATTTCGAAAGTGGTAAGCGCGATCGCCCCGCCTTCGGTGCCCATGATGTATATCGGGGTACCGATTGGAGACAGCTCCAGGTTTCGCCCGGCCACTGGCGCAGGAACCTCGTTGACAAGCGTCTTGTTAGGGACGTTTGTGAGGCCATTGCACGGCCACACACGCACATCGTCTGGTGACACCGACGAATATGTACCTGCCTTTGAGGCCATGTCAACAACGAGCCAGTAATTACCAGCGCCCAGCTGCCAGCCAGCACCAACATCACGGTGACCGGAAAGCAACTCCAGACCGTGATACGGAGATGTAATAAGCATGCGCAAGCAACGCACAGGATCTGGCGCCAGTGGAAGCGCGGGATTTGCTGGGCAAACAACCTCAGAAGAGGACGTTGCTCCAAGATACCCCGCAGAGGCAATACGGTCTGCTACAGTCACCCCAGTGAAGCCGACTTTTGAAGCCAGCTCAACATGGAGACTGCCGCTCGCTCCACCTGCGGCGAGGTATGCCACATGATTTCCTGCTGCGCGCTGAATCGATGAATCGACAGTGATGGCGGGGAGTCCTGCACCTGTACGCAGGCGATTGAGCTCAACCAGCACATCGGCAGCCGTCGGCACCGGAAGGGTGACCGTCGGAGCCACAGGTGCAGTTTCTACTGCCACAGTCACACCAGAAGACGACCCTCCCCCACCGCAAGCAGCGAGGGCAATCGCAGCGACAAGCGCTGCAACTAGCGAAGCTTTCATGACGAATCCTTTCAAGGGGTTACATAAACAGAAGAAGTCAATTCACCAAAAATAGATGAACCTTCACATAAAACACTACGTCTTTGTAGGCCTTATGTCAAGGGCCACTACTGGCTTAAAGTATGTAGGCAGTGACTCTTCCACAGATAAAGCAACAAACTCTCTGTATACTTGTATGCACAGTATGAAGCACACAAACATCCGCAACGCTTTTAGAAAAAAAATGTATTTGTTTCTTGGTATTTTTGTAATACTTTTTTTTCTCATTTTTTCGCCCACCATTCACCTTAAACTTGGAAATATGTTTTTTGGCAATGTCCCCAGTCTATACAACCTCACCCTTGCACAATTCTTTTTTACACGAGCCACGAACCCTCTCATTGGCACACCTCCACAAAATGCCTATTACCAACTCTCTCGCACTAGCTTCATATCAGGAGACATATCACGAGCTGTCATATATGCACACAAAGAGCTCGAGCTCTATCCTGAAAATATTCGCACATACTATATCCTTGGACTCACGTATGGATACATGAATCGCGAACAAGATGCAATCACAGCGTTTGCGAAGTTTATAGAGCGCAACCCCATGACATGGGCAGCTCGAAATGATAAGGCTTGGCTAGAATTTAGAATTGGTGATATTGATGCAGCTCTTGCTACCATTGGGCCGGTATCTCACGACATTACAAACGCTTGGGTACAAAACACGTATGGCACACTACTCCTTAATAAGGGTAAGTACTCCGAAGCGCAGCAATCATTCCTTGCTGCGCAGAGAGCTGCTGAAAACATGACGGAAGAATCCTGGGGTACTGCATACCCAGGGAATGATCCACGCATATATCAAACAGGTCTCAGTGCGACCAGACAGTCAATCAAGAGCAACTTGCTACTCATCGAACAAAAACTACTGACTACACGCTAACAATCTGTGCATAAAAATAACTTTTAATGATATGGGGTGATAAAATATATTCATCACACTCTATACATGAAACATTTACATACAAAAGTGCATCACCACATACGACACCACAAGATGACGTACCTGCGTACGCTCATACCGCTCGCACTCATCGCCATCATCATGCTTGTTGTTTTTAATATGACAAAAAGTGCCAACCCTCATGTGTCAGAACTCGCCTTCACCGAAAGATCATCTTTTGCTGAAGGATCTGTGATACCCGCGAGCTGTGAGAGTGGGATCGATCATGGGGTTACACAAACATGCTGGGACAACTCCATCATATCTGTGTGTGGCTCCTGCCCTGTTCAACCAGCAACTTGCACTACACAAACAGACACTTACGTCGTAGACGAAGGGTGTTCACTGCACACCAGCACTCATACCACACGAAACTGTGGTGGTGTATGGACAGATGTTGGGGCAGGTCTTGGTTGGGCAGATCTTGGCTGGGCCCACGACTACGCCGACACGTCTGCAATATGTAACCCCACATGTGCGAACGGTGGACTCCCTGAGTCAACATGTAATCCAACCTGTGCAAACGGTGGCATAACAGGTGCTTCTTGTTACACCTACTCTACTACGTACTGTACCGGACCAAATGATCCAAACGGATATAACTACCAAGTATGGCAGTGTGCTGATCAAAATCCTGCACATTGTGTATCAACTGGTGCGTCATGTTTACCGCAAACATGCGAGAACGGTGGACTCTCTGGTCAGGTATGTTGTCTAGCACCAAATGTGTGGGCAAGCAATACATGCCAGGCTCCGACCTGCGAAAATGGCGGACTCTCCGGTCAGGTATGCTGTCTAGCACCAAACGTATGGGCAAGTAATACATGTCAGGCTCCGACATGTCAAAATGGTGGGCTACCACCATCTGCATGCTGCCCTGTTGGTGCCACATGGGTGACATCATCATGTGTGTATCCGAACTTTACTATCTCTGCATACATTCGAGGAGTGGTTGGCGACAGTGCGACATATACAGCCACAGAACCAATCACCGCGCAGACTGCGGATGGATCATTCTATGATTGGAGCTACAGAACGACTCAGTCCCCTGGCCCAGTATCATGTACAATGCAACAAAGAAATGATTCAGGTGCATGGTACCCATCTGTCGGATATGCTACAGATAAAGTGAGCTATACATTTAATTACTCATCACTATCAAACACTGCAAAGCAAGCATTTGTAAGTGACTTCCAAACGTCACATAGCTGGAAAATAAATTGTATTGATGCAAATGGAGCATCATCGACTCGTACTTGGTCTATCACACGACCAGCAGCCCCAGTACAGCCACCTATCGTCGTCATCAACCCTCCTGTGGTAGGTAGCTCATGTACTGGTGCGACAATCACGGTGACATGTACGAATGCAAATGCATACAAAGTGCTGCGTTCATCCGGTGCAGTACTAAGCCAAGGACCATACAGCTCTCCTGTGAGCATCACATCCCCTGGTGAAGATACCTACATGGCAACATGTAGCCAAGGAGCTACCGAAAGCCAGCCAACGTACCGCACATGTTCGAGTACGACGTTTGCAAGCTCTGGATCGCTCACAGCATCTCCTCGATCACTATCTCGCGGTGGGGCGACAGCTCTCAGCTGGCTGATTCAAAACCCTACCAACTCATGCACCCTCACCGCAGCTCCTATCTATCCAACGACATGTACCACTCCTGGATGTAGAGCTCCACGAGACGCGGAAGCAGCAGCACTTAACACTATATTCTCAACAGGAACTACTGATACAAATGATCAGTACAACCAGGGCACACCACGCAGCATACTCTCTGCACTTCGCATCGCAGTATCCGGCACAACAGCTCGCGGTAAAAAGACAGTCAACCTTAACTACTCGACACTCTTTACAGCGTCGTGTGGCGGATCATCTGAGCCACAGAGTGTACGAGTGCTCGTGACTGATGAATTAGAACGATAGGAAGTAGTGAACATAAGAAATCCCCGCAGGGCACTGCCCTGCGGGGATTTCTTATGACGAATCACCAATACCTACCAACTCTGTGTACTACCTACTATCAAGTATCCTTGATATACTTTATGCACTATGTTTAATATCTGGCCCTACCTTCTTCGTTTAGCAGTATCACTATACTTTATCTACCCACATGCATCAGACCTGCTCATTGGGGTAAAAAAGGTTAACATGGCAGTATTTGGTTGTATTAATGAGTACATACCCACAACGATTGCATTCACTCTCTGGCACGCATTCTTTATCTTCCTCGGCATTCTCATTCTCATCTGGCCCCGACCAGTATTCCCTCTTATCATCGCACTCGTTATCCTTGTGAGTGAGCTGTACATTAACTTTTCACTTCACAGCTACGCCGTAGCAAACATGCTTCTCTTTGTACTCGTCCTTGTAACACTTGCACTTATTTTGTATCACGCACGACCACAGTTTAGATAGGTGTACTTATAAAAATCTTTCAGTCTCTGGTATTTGACTGTCTGCCACCTGAAATCTTATGCCCACTTCATCTACAGGCCACAAGCTACAAGCTCCCGTGTCTTCCATTTCTCGACTTACCGAAACGCACGCTGATGGCCTGCGTCGACTTGGCATTATCACTATTGCAGATCTCCTTCGTCATTTCCCTGTACGATATGCAGACATCCGCGAAGAAGCCCATGTACAAACAATCACCGTAGGGCAAGCAGTCACACTATACGGCGTGATGGAAAAAGTATCTGTGCGACGAAGTTTTAAAGGTCACATCCCTATGACAGAAGCCCGTATTGCAGACGACACGGGCACAGTACGTGCAATTTGGTTTAATCAAGCATACATTGGCAAAATGTATCCTGAGGGTACAAAAGTAAAAGTGAGCGGTGTCGCAAGTCAAGATAGCAAAGGTACGCTCTTGTCTAATCCTAGTATCGAACGCTTGATAGAGCTCCCTGCTCACAGTGATTCTTTATTTGCCACAAATACACCGCCGGAGTTTTTAACTCCTGTATACAGAGAGACAAAAGGTGTAACCTCAAACTACATTCACACTCTTATCAAAAAGGTATTCGCAACACTTCATAAAGATGACGTCTCCGACCCTATTCCAGAACACATTACACAAAAGCTGCACTTGCCAGAGCTTTATGAAGCGTTTCTTTATATTCACTTTCCTAAAAACGAATCCCTGAGCCTGGTGGCACGAAAGCGTTTTGCCTTTGAAGAGATATTTTATATGAAGCTACAACAAGTACAAGAGAAGCTCGCTGCACGAAACTCTCTTGCCTACACAATACACGCAGCACCATCATCTCTTACATCATTCATTAAGCGGTTCCCCTTTACTCCAACACAGTCCCAAAGTGACGCAATACACTCAATCATAGAACGCATGGGACGACCATATCCCATGGGAACCCTTTTGGAAGGTGACGTGGGGAGTGGCAAGACATTCGTCGCAGCGGCGATAGCACACACCGTGCTTAGTAACCGTATCGGCAAATCTGGTCCACCGCTACAAATAGCATACATGGCCCCGACAGAAATACTCGCGACACAACACTTTGAAAGCTTCATACAGTACTTTACTGGCACAGGTATTGAGATTGGACTCCTCACAGGAAGTGGGTGTAAAAAGTTCCCAAGCAAGTCCGACCCATCATCGTACACAGAGATCTCTCGTACCCAGCTTATATCATGGCTTGCAGACGGCCGTGTCTCAATTGTCGTAGGTACACATGCCCTTATTCAAAAAAGTGTTACTTTTGCAAACCTTGCCCTTGTGATTATCGATGAGCAGCACAGGTTTGGCGTCAAGCAACGAAAGGCTCTCGCGGCAAAGACACACGAAAAGCGCAAAGAGCTTCCTCACCTCTTATCAATGACTGCCACCCCCATTCCACGCACATTGGCCTTAACCCTTTTTGGTGACCTTGATCTTACTGTTATTGATGAGATGCCACGAAACCGTAAACGAATCATCACCGAGCTCATACCACAAAGTAAACGTGATGATATCTATGAACACATTCGCACCGAGCTACAACACGGCAGGCAAGTCTATGTCATATGTCCTCGCATCGATGAGCAAGATGAGGAAGAGGCACAGAAGCGACAACTCAAAAGTGTCAAAGAAGAAGCCAAGCGACTTGGGGAAATAGTTTTCCCAGAGTTTGTCGTTGATATCCTTCATAGCAAAATGAAGAAAGAAGAGAAGGAAGAAGTCATGCAAGACTTCCTTGCCAAAAGATCAGATATTCTTGTGGCCACGTCTGTGGTAGAAGTCGGAGTCAATGTACCGAACGCGTCTGTCATAGTCATAGAACACGCAGACCGTTTCGGGTTGGCACAATTACACCAGTTACGTGGGCGCGTCGGACGAGCCGAGCATCAGTCATACTGTTATCTCTTTACCGAAAGCTCTGGGGAGTCTACCGCGCGACGATTATCACACCTCCGCGATGCCAAGAATGGCTTTGAGCTAGCTGAGCTTGATATGAAAGAGCGCGGTATTGGCACCCTCATGGCCGGTAAACAGTGGGGTATGAGTGACATGGCCATGGAAGCTATCAAGAACCCAAAACTTGTTGAGATAGCTGGACGCGAAGCGGAAGAACTTTTATCCCATGATTACCACTTAGAAAACTTTCCAGAGCTAGCTACAATACTATCTCGCCAAGAAAAGGTACATATGGAATAACGAGCTTATTTCTGGTATAGTTTACAAAATGTAAGGTGTTTAGAGTGCATCCATAGCTCAGTTGGTAGAGCCGTCGTCTTATACACGACTGGTCCCTGGTTCGAGTCCAGGTGGATGCACTGTAATCATCTTACGTGCTGAACATATATTTTGTTTTTAACTAGACAATGTCGTCTTTTACTTTTGGTTGAATACCGTTGAGGACAAGAAGTTTTTCAAAGGCTTCACGCTCAATGTTTTCTACTCTCATAAGTTCTTCTGCGATTGATATGAGAGCCTCTCGCTTGTCGAGAATAATCCCACGTGCCCTATTCCAAGCTTCATCCATAATACGTTTTACCTCTCCATCAATCTTTTCACCAAACGCTTCACTGTACTCCTTGCCGTACATACCACGACCAAAGAGTGCTCCACCATCTCCTTCAAGGGCGACAGGGCCGAGCGTACTCATACCATACTTTGTTACCATGTCACGAGCCATTTTTGTAGCAACTTGTAAATCGTTCGATGGCCCCGTAGTCAGATCACCAAATATTTCTTTTTCTGCGACATAGCCACCGAGAGACATTGCAATGTCGTCTAAAAACCGAGCTTTACTCATGAGACGTCGTTCGTCAAATGGGAGTTTCAATGTATACCCTCCGGCATGACCTCGTGCAATGATTGATATTTTGTGCACAGGATCCGCATCTGGCAAACATGATGCAACGAGAGCGTGTCCGGCTTCATGATATGCTGTAATCTTTTTCTCATGAGGTGATAGAACATGACTCTTACGCTCTGGTCCAAGCATAACCTTTTCAATCGCACGAATAAGGTCGTACTGTGCGACACTCTTTCGTTCTTCGCGAGCTGCGAGTATTGCACCTTCATTCATCAATGAGTAAAGATCTGCACCTGAAAATCCTGGTGTACGCTCTGCTATCACCCGAAGTACTACATCTTCCGCAAGCGGCTTTCCACGAGCATGAATCGCCAAAATGTCTTCTCTGTCGTGACGATCAGGTAGCTCTAATGTTACACGTCTATCGAATCTTCCAGGACGAAGCAACGCTTGGTCAAGCACGTCCGGCCTGTTCGTAGCTGCCATAACAATTAAGTTCATTGTTGGTTCGAATCCGTCCATCTCCACCAAAATTTGATTAAGCGTCTGTTCACGTCCCTCACCTTGGCCGCTCATTGATGACCCACGAGCACGTCCGACGGCATCAATTTCATCGATGAAGATAATAGCTGGTGCAGCTTTTTTTGCCATGTCGAAAAGATCACGCACACGAGATGCACCAACTCCGACAAACATCTCCTCAAACTCTGATCCCGATAAGTGGAAAAATGGAACCCGAGCCTCCCCTGCAACAGCTCGCGCAAGCATTGTCTTACCAGTACCAGGCGCACCCATGAGGAGAACACCTTTTGGAATCTTTGCTCCAATATCTAAAAACTTTTTTGGGTTACGTAAAAATTCTACAATTTCGCTTAATTCTTCTTTTGCTTCTTTCGCACCAGCAATATCAGAAAAAAGAACTTTTTCTTTTGTGTCATCCGGATGAATAACTTTCGCTCGTGACTGCCCAAATGAAAGCGCCTGCATGTTGGCACCCTTAATACCACGAGCAAGCCACCACACCATAAGAGCTAGAAAGAGGACTGGGAGAAGTATTGGAAGTAAAGATATCCAAAATGATGAGCCTGTATCTTTTGCGACAGTGATCGTCGTCGTAGCAAGTGTCGAAGTACTAATGCCGTAGTCACGAAGCGTCTCAACAATACCCTGACTAGTCTCCTTTTTACTGGTCAATGTTGTGCCGTCTTTTTTGGTCGCCGTAAGGGTATCCCCCGCAACGGTAATCGCGGTAATGTTTTGAGAGACAACAAGCTGTGCAAGCTCTGAAAGAGGCACAACGCTTGGTTTTTTGGTGTTTGTAATATCTGTATACAGCCATGCAAGTGCCATAAAGATAACAATCGTAACAACAAACTGTTGTGAGAATTGTTGTGGTTTCGGTAGTGATAGTGATTTCTTGTCTTTCTGAGGTTGTTTCTTAGCCATAGGGCTATTCTAGCATACGAAGCATGAACGAAAAGACATGATAAACTATGCCCATGAATCGACTTGAATACAAAAAACTTGGCCTCACGTACACCGTCACACAAACATTTACTGCGGGTATAGAATTGCTTGGGTTCGAAGTAAAATCACTCAAAACAGGTCTAGGCTCACTGGATGGATCTAAGGTTATTGTTCGTGGAGGAGAGGCATATGCAGTGGGTATCTATATACCGCCATTTCAGCCAGCAAATACTCCAGCAGGCTACGACAATAATCGGACCCGGAGACTCCTTCTCACAAAAGATGAAATTCGAGAACTTTCCCATCTTGAACAGACCAAAGGATTGACAATTATCCCTAGTGTGGTATACACACATAACAATCTCATCAAGTGTGAGATTGCTGTGTGCAAGAAAAAGCAAGCGTCCGATAAGCGAGAGAGTATCAAACAAGAAATCTCTCGCCGTGAACTGCGAGCACACTAAGTTATATGGGGATGATCGGCTTTGATGATCCTGTTCATTGATATGCGCATTGTCGAGACTGCTCGAGAACTCGTTCCTTTCGAGCACCGATGTTGCAAACTCAGCATCAAAGGCAATCCGTTCGCCTTATGCGTTCGGACTTGTTCCAGCGTTCGCGTAATAACGCCGACCTGGTGGTACACCTTTCCGTTCCCGCGGGAAAGGATGTAACAATATAACAGCGGGTGTAGGTAGGCGACTCCGCGTGATGCGTCTATCGAACTAATTCACGCACATCATAACGCACCTTTGATTATTTTTTAGCGGTATGATTACACAAAATAATCTACACAATGTAGACCCATATTTCTGGCATGGTTAGACGGCGGTTCGATTCCGCCCATCTCCACCACTTCACTAAAATACACATGAGGCTTTCTGCTTCATGTGTATTTTAGTTTCGCGGTGCGCGCACAATACTACAAAACTATCACTATGTATCTTTTGAAATACAGGCACCTCACACAGTGACTACCTCCCCACTTTCGTCTTTGTAACAAACTCTCGTATAAAGTTTACAAATGATTCGTGCGTGCGCAGATACTCTCGTGTCGCAGGAGTTATATCTGAAAGACTTTCTGATGAAAGATGTTTTACGGCGACATTTGGAATAAGGTTTTCTTTTCTAAAATCTAGGACCGACCCTGTTGGTAGAGGCCTATTAATATAGTCGTGTATGTAGGCATTATCCCCTGTATCAATAAGCGTCATCAACATGCAGTCCGGTACATACGGCAACGACATGTCTGACTCGTGTGCTAGATTTCTATACTTTGAAATATCGGCGTCACTTATTTTTTCAATGCGGGTGAAAAGTTTTTTATCACTACTATAATATGGCATCTCTTTTCGAAGAATAATAATCTGCCCGTAGACAAGTCCCGCCTTTCTAACATTTGCCGTCTCCCCTAGCATGTTCTCAAAATAATTATTTGCATTTTGCTTATAGTTCGTCATGACAAACTTAAGTGCAATCGATGAAATAGCAACGCCATCTTTCGTGACGGTTATGTCGAGATTCTTATCGTAATATGCCCCACGGAATGTAACTTCTTTACCGTCCTTATACCCCATTGAACTCACAGAGTACTCTGGACCAAGTTCATGCTCTAACACTCTAGCAATATATGAATGAAGTGGTTTTAATTTTTCGGGACTACGAGAATGTACCTCGAGGTACTTTATGTACGAGGCTTCTATTGCAGCAATAAAGTCTGATTCCATACCCGGATTATACAGGAAAATCCTTAATCACCTTAGTGTTAATGTTTTTATATCCACCCTGCATGTCCTTACCAAGGAGACGCGCATACTTTATAAACACACCTCCTGTTATGACACCTTTAATGTCTTCGAGCGAAAGCTGTGTACCTGAGTTCATAAAAAGATACACCCCGGAGTACACCATCACGTCGGCGGGTATTTTATACACACGGAGTGTGTCTTTAAACACAGGACTAATAACGAGCTTTTCATGATGGATAGTCTGAACACCCTGGCTTCGTCCATACTCGTACCATAACGCCCCACGATCAAGACTTCGGGCCATAAGTTCCTGTTTATGATGTACAAGATACCTGTACGTCTTGGGGTATTTTTCTTGCAACTCACTTTCTGGTATCACAACCCACTTCCCTTCTTTGTTTTGAATATACGGGTACAAAATCTTCTCGTTGATTTCACCCCCATCGTATGTTGAACCTTTAACAACAGAGCGTTGCATCTCTGGCTCTATCTCACAAAGTGCCCCGTCTCGTTTTTTTGTACTATTGTTAATAACAAAAATTTTATCTCTAAGTGTCGCAAAGCCGTATTGCACTGTCGCCACATCTTTAATCTTTGGTGCCGCCTGCTGTAGGGTATGTAAAAATACTGTGTCATCAGAACTACCAAAACTCCACCGTGATGGATTTTGCTCATTCATATGAATGGTATTCACGTGGTGAATATCCCCCTTCTCACCGCACTCATAATACTCAACCACGTCAGACGCATGTTCTTTAGATAAAAGCGTAACCGCATTATAGGTAGACGCATCGTGGAATACTTGCACATGCTTAAAATCAATAAGCTCTTTAAGAAGGTGGTTGTCGGCTATATGAGCGCGGAAGGGAGAATACGTCGAGTTGTGAATAAAACTATTCGGTGTAATAAACCCGAGGACACCTCGTGGAGAAAGCACAGACAATCCGACTTCAAAAAATACAAGGAAGAGGTCAATGATACCTGTTCTACAAAAAACAAAACGTTCTTTTATTTCTACTAAACGCTTTTTATTAAGGTTGTGGATTCTGACATACGGAGGGTTTCCTACAACATAATCAAATTTCGGGATTGATACCACGTCGACATCTAGTATGTCCTGCTGTGTGACGTGCCACATAACCGGCGGTACACCTTCTTTGGCAATGAGACTATTAAGCAAATTGATACATGCCCGAAGAGCGTCTTCGTCCACCTCCACACCGTAGACATATTCTGAAAGTCCCTGTGAGATCTTTTGAGGATCCCATGCTTGTCGACGAGCCTCACTGATATATCTTGTAACGATTTCACCGAGGAATGCCCCGTCACCACACCCAGGCTCGAAAACATACTGAGAAAGTATCTTCTCTCCGCTATATCCAACCCTGTCCAAGATGAGCGTCACTATCCACGCAGGAGTAAAGATCTGACCGAGCTGTTTTGATTTATAGTCACTCATTCCTACCATTATATTTCATCTGGTGAGAAATCGATACCATATATTATTTGATATACTTTACATATGACTACCTATATTCTTTCGCTTGGTATTTTGTTTATATTTGTTTCTGTGGTATTTATCCTTGCTTGTTACAAACGAGATAACAGTGTTATCGATATCGCCTACGGCCTTGGGTTTCTGGCGACGACATATGCCATATCTTTCTACGTCCTAACGCTTGCCCCACTTCCACCAACCACCACATTTATCCTTATACTGATCACCATATGGGCACTGCGTCTGTCGTATCGTATATATAGAAAAAATAAGGGCAAACCCGAGGACTTTAGGTATGCAGCATGGAGAACATCATGGACCACACAGGGCGCCTCGTATTTTTATATACGCTCATATCTTCAAATATTCATACTTCAAGGACTTGTCATTAGTATTGTCCTTCTTCCATTCACTCAAAGCATCCTCGCGACGCAATCTTTTTCTGGGATGGCTTTTGTGGGTCTTGGTATATGGATAATAGGATTTATTTTTGAAAGTGTTGGGGACGCGCAGCTTGATAGGTTTATCAAAAGCACTGATCCAGACAAAGGAACAATCATGCGAACAGGTTTGTGGGCATATACACGTCATCCGAACTACTTCGGGGAGTCAGCTATGTGGTGGGGCATTGCCTGTATAGCGTTATCTGGTGGAGCAAGTATTGTCGTACTTGCCTCTCCTATTCTTATTACCTACCTTCTTTTGTTTGTTTCGGGAGTACCAATGCTTGAAGCAAAATGGGTAGGAAACAAAGAGTGGGAAACCTATCGAGACACAACAAGTGTCTTTATTCCACTTCCTTCAAGGTGGTGGAAAATGATTGCAAAATAAAGCTATTTTTGCTATACTCGACATATCAACTAATCACCTTGGCAGAAAAAGTAAACATCAATAATAATATTCGTTCTCTCACATTGCGCGTTATCGGACCGCAAGGAGAAAATCTTGGCGTCATCAGTAAAGACGAAGCGCTCGCTCACGCAAAAGCTGCCGGCCTTGACCTTATCGAGGTTTCCCCAAATGCAGACCCTCCTGTTGCTCGTGTTGCCGACTACGGTAAATACACCTACGAAACATCTAAAAAACAAAAAGAGGTTAAAGCAAAGGCTCATGTTACCGAGACAAAAAATGTTCAGATCAGTGTCGCTATTGGTGAACACGACATTATGATTAAGGCTAAGCAAGCAGCAGAATGGATCAAGGAAGGGCATCGTGTCAAAATAGAGCTTCAGCTCAAAGGTCGTACAAAATATATGGAAGATGCCTTTCTTCGCGGCAGAATGGACCGCATACTCGCCGTCATCCCAGCGGAATATAAAGTAGCTGAACCATTAAAGAAGGTTCCTAAGTCATATATGATTGTCATAGAAAAGGCAAAATAGGCTTGATTATCAGCGTGCCACGTGCTAGAATAGCCCAATTACAGTAAACAAGGTATGAAGACTAACAAATCGCTCTTGAAGCGCCTCAAAATAACAAAAAACGGTAAGATCATTGGTCGCAAGCCAGGTCTTAACCATTTCAATGCAAAAAAGAGCCGTACAAAGCAACTCGCTGCAAAGCGTGGGCAAGAATTCAAGATGACAGGAAAAGAAAAGTCTCGATTCCTACCAGGTCTCCTATAATACTTTTGATTATCTAGAATCTAACGTTTAATATCTAACACCTACCACCATGTCTCGCGTAAAACGAAGTAAAATTGCAATGAAGCATCGACGAAATGTCCTCGCGAAAGCGAAAGGATATCGTTTTGGACGCAGCAAGAAGGAAGTCGAAGCAAAGGTAGCGCTTCGCAAGGCAGGAGCGTACGCGTTTGCTCACCGTAAGGACAAAAAGACTGATATGCGTCGTCTCTTTACTGTTCGCCTTAATGCAGCACTTCGAGCTCAAGGCATCACCTACAGCGTCTTTATCGATAAGTTGACCAAGAAAGGTATGGTTATCAACCGAAAGATGCTCGCGGAAATTGCAGCTACAAACGAAGATACATTTACACGTATTGTTGCTCAGGTAAGCGCATAGACCACCACAAGAGATCAGACACACAGAAAACACGAGGCATCGGCCTCGTGTTTTCTTTCTACTGTCTGTCTGGTGTCTTATATCTGTATGTCTCCGGATTTATCACCTCTCTTTTAAAGCCTCACGTCGTTGCCCCCTTGTTCATCTTTAACTCGCACCATTTCAATAAGACGCTCGACCATTTTTTTAGGATCTTTTTCAAAGATAACGTTTGGGTTCTCACGATTACTATTTTTAATAATATTCTTGATAACCTCGTCTGTTGGCCATTCACCTTCAAGGATGCCAAGTGGCATATTTGCCTCCCAGGCAACGGTAAACTCATGAATAGTCCCAATACGCCCGCAACCGATAACAACCGCATCTGAGGAGCGTATAAGCATCAAATCACGCCCTGGAAAACCAAACCCTGTGTACACAACTGCGTCGAGGGCTTTAAGGGGGAGTCTATATGTTTCGAGGTGTTCTTTTTTACTTGCAGCCGGAGACAACCCGAAAGAGAACCCTCCTGCTTCTTTTGCACCTTCTGCAGCGTACATAGGGAATCCTGATGTCGCGCCTGTCGCAATCTGACATCCTTGTCGTGCAATTTCTCGCCCTACTTCTTTTGCTATTGCAATAACTGTCGGACCACAATGTACGACCTCGGCCGCACCGGACACACTTATCGTAATACGTCGTTCTTTCATAAAAATAGTATACAGTGGTAACCCTCTTGTGAGTAGTGGAGAGATGCCTAGTCGAGCTCAATAACCTGCCCCTTCTCAGGTACTTCAACTGGCACGAGATATTCTTCGTGAATTCTTTGTCCAAGGTGATACGAACTTTTTGGTTCACCCAAAATAACAAAAACTTTTTTTAAACTTTCTTTCGTTGCACCAACAAACGCAACAAGGTTATCAGAATCTTTGTGCGCAGAAAAACCGTGAATCGTAACCACCTGCGCCCGCACAGGCACTTCCATTCCGTGGATAATAACCTTCTTTTCTTTTTCTACGAGTCGTCGCCCGAGGGTATTTGCCGCTTGGTACCCGACAATAAGAATAGTGTTTTTTTCATCTGGCAGATACTTTGTTTCGTGATGAACAATACGCCCACCATTACTCATACCACTTCCTGCGATAATAACCTTTGGTCGAACATCTTGGTTAATAGCCTTACTCTCTTGCGGTGTCGGTGTTGAGATAAGCCCCTTAAAAGAAAATATATCGTCACCTTTTTTAATAAGAGCTTCCGCCTGATCGTTAAACATATACTCATACTTTTTGTACACTTTTGTTACGTTGATGCCAAGCGGAGAGTCTAGGTATATTGGAATTTCACGAAGCGTGCCATGTTCAATAAATCCATTGATTGCTTGAAGAAGTTCCTGTGTTCGTTCTATAGAAAATGCAGGAATAATGAGCGTACCTCCTCGGTTAATTGTCGTGACAATAGTCTCTTGTAGTATTTCAAAGCGCTTATCTTTGTCTTCATGATTTCTGTCACCATAAACACTTTCAACAAAAAGGTAGTCTATATTGTGCGGTAACACTGTGTCTCTCATAAGTGGGGATGGAGTATTACCAAGATCTCCGGTAAACATAAGTCGTCTTCCTTTGTACTCTATTTCTATAGTTGCGCTTCCTAAGATGTGTCCGGCATCATGGAATACGACCGTTATATCACCATCACTTGTTGCTATGGTAAAAGGTTTTTCGTATGGATACACCTCAGTCCATAAACGCACCGCATCAAAAACATCTTTCTCTTCGTAGAGCTGTTCCTCACCCGAGTGGAGCGCTTCCTTTTGTAAGACACCCATAGAGTCCAACATCACAAGCTCCCCTATTTCTCTCGTCGGTTCTGTACTAATGATCTTACCAACAAACCCCTCTCGCACGAGCTTTGGTATTCGCCCAACATGGTCCAGGTGAGCATGTGTCACCATGAGCACGTCTACAGACGCAGGGTCGTACGCAAAAGGCTCCTTGTTCGTGGGCAGTGAGTATTTTTCACCCTGAACAAGACCGCAGTCGATCAATATTTTTTTGCCAGCACACTCAATAAGAAAGTTTGACCCCGTTGGCATCTGAGCTCCCCCTGCGCACGTTATGGTAAAAAGTGACATGCTATTTATTTTGAAAGTTTATATGAAATGTACCCACCTGATAATCCAAGCACCATGTCTTTACATGTGTCGAAATAATCGTACCACCCGCGGTACATATTTGTTTCTCGAAGAAATTCATATATTTCCCATGTGGTCGCAATAACAGCTACGCCGATAAGAATGTGTGATATTTGTGGACGTATGCGGTAGTACCTGAGCACTGAAATAACAAGATATCCAACTTCTAGCCCTCCAAGAAAGTGCATCGGAATATCTAGCCACCCAAGTTCATAGTAGAGGTATGTTGGCTCAAAAATAAAACGCGACACCATAAATGTCGACCCGAGAAAGATAAGTGCAAAGATAATATTACGCATATAAAGAGTATATCACTTACGAATAAAGCGGCCGTACGGCCGCTTTATTCGTTGGGGCTTAGGGCATCTTCCTGATCAAAAAGTCAGGTGGGTAAGAAACGGTCACCACCTCAGTAACTGACACAATATTCTATAACCCAAAGATGCATTATCCAGAAAAATACCTAAGCACCCTGTTACTTATTATATTCTTAGCAAGAAATAAGTAAAGTTTTGTGAACTAAAAATGTTTCTTTAAAGAAATTACATGTATCCCAATTTCGTAAACAACACGACTGCTGGAGGAGTAAGTTTAAGCATCTTGAGTTCGGAGAGCTCAACCCACCTGTATGTAACAAGATCGTCATTAAGTTCAATATGAGTATCTGCAGCACTTGTTAAGAGAGTCATTTTATATGTAGTGAAATTCATCTGAACTAAAACTTTTTCTCCATCTGGTAATATTTTTTCTGCCATTGAAGCACCTTCGTTATCAACAAGTTCACGCGCCAAGCCCGTAATATCAAGCCCCGTCTCTTCTCTTGTTTCTCGCACTAATGCTTCTTCCATTGTTTCCCCTTCCTTAAGGGCACCACCAGGAATATGCCAGTAGTCGTCACTGTACACCCCTCCCTTCTTTGGATCTTTTTGACCTTGAAATAGTTTACCGTCTGCAGAAAATATCATGGCAACCGCTATATCTCTCTGGATTGTTCTCATGCTTTAAGTATACCAATGGCGACTATCCGTCACAAATGCCACAAGATGAAAAACCAAACACCTTTAAGTAAAAATTATAAATCCCTCGACATGTCGAGGGATTTATAATTTGTTAAACAGAGACAGAGAATATTTCTACTATTCCAGTATACCGTTCAAATCTACATCGTAAAGCATTGCTTCACTTATGAGTTTGTAGTTTACAATTTCGTCTTCTGTAAACCAGATACCAATCTCGCGAGCTGCAGCCCCTTCACCATCAGCCAGGTCGG
>CAYWTC010000005.1:0-27529 GCA_964461165.1 uncultured Candidatus Saccharibacteria bacterium
ACTGCGTTATCTATAAACACCTCTCCTGCATATGCCATGAGAGCATCCGCATTAAAATAATCAACGACCTGTTGACCTATTGTTCCATAAAAACGGTATGCAATGATGTACAGCGTAAGAGCTCCGACTGTTGATCCAACAGCAGAAATAGTACTCATAACCACCCACGACAAATCTTTTCGATAGGTAAGCATCGCAGCAAGTACAATTTCTGGCACAAGTGGCGACACTACAGCTTCCAGGTAAGCCACAATAAACAAGACTGTTTTTGGCCATGCATGCATCGTAAAATACTTAACCCATCGGTCAATTCGTCGTAGTTGTACTTCTGGGTTAACGTAGTTTTGTTCCATTGGGTAATGTGTGTGTTGGACTTAAAAGAGCCAAAATGTCTCCTGCGCTTCCAGCGAGAATCATGCCTTGTGATTCGTGTCCTCGCAACATACGAGGGGCAAGATTAGTCACAAAAGGAAATTGCTTTCCGAGTAAGTCTTCTGGTTGCTTGTACTCACGAATCCCTGAAAGGATTTGTCGGGGTACATCTTCTCCAAGATCAACTTTAAGAATATATAACTTGTCTGCATCTGGCACCACGTCCACCGAGAGTACGGTACCAAGACGGATTTCTACCTTAGCAAAATCATCTATCGTTATATATGTTTTCTCTTCGTGTGTATGTACTGTTGTGTCTTCCATAGGTTACCAATTATCATTTGTAGACACCTCCTCTTCTTCATCGTCTGTTACATCTTCCTCTTCGGAGGTTTGTGGGCCGTTCACTTTATCAAGATGCCGTTGCAATACAATCGCCGCGGCTTGATCATCAACCTCATGATTTCCTTCTTGTCCTGGCTGCTTACGAGCTTCGACAGTC
Source organism: uncultured Candidatus Saccharibacteria bacterium (assembly GCA_964461165.1). GTDB lineage: Bacteria > Patescibacteriota > Minisyncoccia > Phycocordibacterales > UBA5272 > UBA11704. Next base: position 875 of record CAYWTC010000005.1, read on the forward strand.
GAGTACCACTCTTTTTCATACACGACGCGGATATCAAGGCTTGATTCCAGGCGAGCACCAAAAGCTCGCGCCTCTTTCGCTATTACATTTAGCTTTCCATTCCCGTCAACGCTCTCTCCGATAACCACCGTACCTATTTTCATTTCTCGAATGAGTTCAACCGTGTCTGGTAAAAGCGCTTCATTGTTATATGAAATCATGAGAGGAAATGCGAGGCGGCCATCTTCATCAGACGACGCAAATCCAACTTTTTTAGAACCATAGTCAATACCAAGATATTTCATATGTAGGAGTGTACCGTTTTTACTAGCAAGTTTCCAGTGCAGATAATTATACAAAACAGCCTCTTCAAAAAAGAAATGAATTGTGGTAGAGTATCTCGACGTGAGCATCTGTTTCGGAGTAGCGCGGAGGAGTGGCAGAGTGGTCGATTGCACCTGTCTTGAAAACAGGAGTCTGGGCAACCGGACCGTGAGTTCGAATCTCACCTCCTCCGCGCTGAATCGAAGTAAGCATATGCTCTCGTAGTTCAATGGATAGAATTCAAGTTTGCGGTACTTGCGATGTAGGTTCGATTCCTGCCGAGAGCACTATACGTAAAATACCCCTCAGTAACCTTGAGGGGTATTTTACGTATAGCTGTTTATAGGAAAAATTAAGCCTGCGCTTAATTGTGACAGGAATCGAATAGGGGTCGCGGAACTTTATCGACGAACATAGTGAGGAGAAGTTCCGTGACCGAATTTCCTGCCGAGAGCACACAACAAAAAACACCCTCTCGGGTGTTTTTTTTGTCCTACTTTGCAACTTTTGCGATTGCTTTTGAAAGACGTGATTTCTTTCTATCTGCAGTCCCCTTCTTGATAACACCTCTCTTTGCTGCCTTATCAAGAGCTTTGAACGCAGCGCTTAAATCTTTTGAAGCTGCTGCAATATCTTTTGCAAGAACTTCCTTGCGGACGATCTTAACAGTCTCGCGCATAGTCTTACGACGCTTGTCATTAACGACTCGCTTGCGGTCGCTCACACGAAGAGCTCTTTTTGCTGATGTGGTAATTGCCATAAATAATGTAATTGAATAGCACTACTCTACCACATATTCCCGAATTCCTCAACTCTCTCGCGTGATATACTCTCGCTATGATTAGTTACCTTGAAGGCACCGTACGCTCTATCACCGGGTCAAATCTCACGGTTGTCATAGGAGGTGTGGGCTACCTCATTTCTTGCCCCCTTCCACTTCTTCTGTCCTACAAAGATGGCGATATAGCGAGTTTTGTCATCCACACTCGCGTACGAGAAGATGCTATTACCTTGTACGGATTTGGTAACGCTTCTGAACTAGAACTTTTTGAAAAGCTAACATCGGTATCTGGTATTGGTCCAAAGTCTGCACTGTCTATGATGTCGATGCACTCACCAGCGTCGATCGCAGATGCTATAGAAAAAAATGACATCGCCATGCTCTCTCATACACCAGGCATAGGCAAGAAGACGGCAGAAAAAATTATTGTTGAACTTCGTGGTAAATTAACTCACTTGCAAAACACCTCGGGTGATGACTCTCTGTTTGAAGTACGGCTCGCGCTTGAGGCGCTGGGGTATACATCAAAAGAAATTTACGATGTCGTGGGCAAACTCACCACGACAGAAAAAGATGTCTCAAAGCTGATTCGAGAAGCATTAACGTATATAAAATAAAAACGCCCGCAGACGTTTGAACTTCAAATATAAAATATCCCCCGAGCAAGCCCGGGGGAATTGGTAGTGCACAAACTCACTGCAAGCGGCCTGTTTTTTCAAAGCCATACACCGCAGACAAATTGCTCTGCGTTTTGTTTGCATAACCACGCAGGCGTTCGTAGGACCTGACGGACGCGCACTTTGGAGTAATCGCTTTCACGAAACCTCCGCGATGCATACCCGAAGTAACCCACACTCGTGCACAAGCCCTTGCGTGGGCTGGTGCAGTATGTGCGACTGCAATGTACTGCACCACGTCATCCAGACTCTTCGGGTACCCCTTGGCGAATTTCTTCGTATGGGCCACATTAAGGTTCCTGATGAGCGCAGCGACGTTGTATATTGCAAAGCACATAGCTGCCCGGTGATGGTCGTCCCCGGAGAGCTTCGCCACCGATGCCGGGAGCGGTGCCGAGCCATGAGCACACACCTCTGATGCGCCGCGGCGCTCAGTTCCGTCATCGTACAGTGCATACGATGTAAACTGATACCATCCATACGACAAATACATGTCGTGTATTGCAGGCATGTACTCAAAGTACTGAATGCCCGCATTTCGCAAGATGACGTCAAGAACTCGGAGGTTCATGACGCCCTGCGGGGACGGCATCAGCTCGGTGAGAGAATACGAAAGCAAATCCTTGCCTTCAATATTCTTCATCACGGACTGTAGGAGCTGACAATCACCTAGACCAAGATTGATCTGGTCACTGCCGCAAAGCGCTGGCCAGTTAATGCTGGCCCGCGTACGCACAGCCACGTGGTCCAAGGAACGAATAAACGCCCGAAGATCACTTTTTTGCGACCTTGCTTGCGAATACTTCGCAGCGATCACGCGACCGTTTGCCATCGTCGCACCGCTCACTGATGAGCGAGATAGCTTCCTGTCCCACATACCGTTGAGATTTCTTTCGAAATCAACTACGGTCGTGGTGCCTAAGCGACCGGGCGCCACATAACTGGCATACAGATCAGTTAGGTCGTAGTGGGTCAGGGTCGAGGTGTCGACCCTGACTGGTGCTGCATGGACAAGCCCGCACATCGCCAGCAAAATTGCGCATATGGTACGTACCATACAAACCTCTTTTCTTTCAAAAAACAACAAATAGTTCTGTATGCAGACGCACACATCGTTGTTTATTATATCATAAATATCCTTATATGTCAATGGCTCTTATCTCTTTCTGTGGTATAGTTAGTCCATGCCAGAACTTCCAGAAGTTCACACGACTGTCACCGGGCTTCGTGGTGTACTCCCAGGGCTATCATTTACCGATGTTTGGTCTGACATGTGGAGCACTGCGCGGCTCTCAAAAAATACGATCAAAGATCGTAGCTACTTCCCCTATTTTCTACGACACACTCTTGGTGCAACGGTCACCGGTGTACGAAGACGTGCGAAACATATCCTGATTGATCTTGATAACGGGTTTACCATAATCATTCACATGAAAATGACAGGGCATTTGATGATCGGAAAATGGCAACAAGAGTCTGGAAAATGGAAGCCGGAAAGCAAAGTCGGCCCACTGAACGATCCCTACAATCGTCACATACATGTCGTGTTTACACTTTCGGACGGACACCATCTAGCTTTTTGTGACTCACGAAAGTTTGGCACTATTGTTGTAGAAAAAACAGACTCACTTGCTACTGAACGTTTCGCGAACCTTGGCCCAGAGCCACTCGAAACGTCATTCACACACAATCACCTCAAAGAACGCTGTATGAAATCCCCCGCCCGCGCCATCAAGACAGTCCTCATGGACCAACACATTGTCGCAGGCGTTGGGAACATCTACTCGGATGAAATGCTGCACCGGGCACATATACTTCCCATCCGCACACCACGCAGTCTTGATACGCATGACTGGACTCGTCTTTACAAAGCCATGAAAAGCGTCCTTGCTGAAGGGATAGACTTCGGTGGTGACAGTACGAGTGACTACAGAAATATTCACGGGGAGCGTGGTGCCTTTCACGCACAACACAACGTCTACCTTCGCACCGGCAAAACCTGCGTAACCCCGCGATGTACAGGAAGTATCGAAAAGAAAACCATTGGTGGTCGAAGCGCGCACTTCTGTTCGACTTGTCAGAAGTAAGACTTCTTTTGTGGAGAGGCTCACGATATACTCTGTAACATGTCAGTTATATTTAAAATCTTTCTCGGGCTTTGCCTCTTTTGGTTATTCTGGTACCTCACTGGCGGACCATTGCGCGACGATAGATCTCGTCCATTTATAGGACCAGATGAAACCGGTGCACTGCAAACGTTTGGAACATCGACAAAGAGGTAGGGGGGTTCACCTTATGTCGGCATTCCTGGTATCTTTTTAGTGAGCTCGACTAAAGTTTTCTTGTGATGTTATAAACCTCTGTATTTCTTTTTTCGATTTCAATGTAACTACTTTATGTGTGTGCGGTCTCAATACTTCTTCGTATGTGTGTGCCGTGCGATCCCACTCTTTATATTTAAAACCTAAAACTAATTTAGTTCTTCCAAATAAATGATTTTGTTTTAGGATTCCTTGCTTTAGAATCCTTTTGATAAATCTATGTAACCTGACGAGTGCCGGAGTAGTAAGATAAATTATTTGAGACGAGGCTTCCAAACCTGGAATAATCCAATCTTCTGTAAATGTGCCTTCTACAATCCAAGCATCTTTCTTAATCACATTTCCGAAAATGGTATTTCTCTCTCGACCTGTCCGCTCTTCATAAGAGTTTTCTTTAAAGACAATTCTATCCATGTCGAAGTACTCAACCCCCATTTTACTTGAAAGTTTTTTGGCAAAAAAACTTTTACCACTCGCCAACCCTCCAATGATATAAATTTTTGTATTCATTGCCTAAGATTTAAAGGTATACTCTTCCTGCTTTTCAGCCTAGAACTTTTAAATGCGTCAGAAGGGAATTCGGTCACAAAACTTCTCTTCCCAAGCTCCTCGGTAAAGTTTCGCGACCCCTATCGATCCCTTACGAAAGTGACACTGGTCACTTTCTCTGGTTTCCCAAAAACGCTTCGCTTATTTTGTGCCCCCAGAAGGGATCGAACCTTCGACCGTCTGCTTAAAAGGCAGCTGCTCTACCGACTGAGCTATAGGGACATTTTTTATTTTACTACCCACTCACTATATGCACGTTCTGCTATATCTACCGACTGCGTCCTTCGCTTACTAGCTCCGGACATCTTCGCAGCCAAGCTGCTCGAGCTATGGGGACAGGAATAGTTGTTAGCTATTAGCCAATAGTTATGAGTAAACTCTCGACCCAAAACACAATAACTATGACGAATAACGTTCCACTATCCTAGCAAATATTTGACTGACTTTCCACCCTATATACTAAGGACGATGTTTTCGAGCTCGACCATAAGGTTCACCTCGCCACGATGCGCACGTATCACCGAACTTGCAATCTTGTCTGCAAATACCTCACACTCCCCTTCCGTAAACTTCGTCACCTTACCAGTAAGTGCGTCTTCCCAGATTTGTTTCATCTTCCACCACAGAGCCCCTTGTATCGCTTCTCCAGATTCATGATCACGAATACTCATAAACTCAATCCATGCTTGTCGTTTGTCCCGCCTTGCAAATGCATTACACAATGCAAAAGGATCTACACCCCGTAACTTTTCTTCACGACAATCATACAGCTCTGTCGCAACCTTTTCCAAAGCTTTTACTTTATGTGCATCAGCAAATGGTTCGTCAATGATAAATATCGTCTGCGAGACTTTCATTGCAGGAAGGAGTCGAGTGAGTACATCTTTTGTCTCGGCTTTTTCCATAATGCCCACAAGGAGCACGACGACGCGTTCACCAAATAGTGACGACTGATTAATCAATGGTTCAATGAGTGCTACATGCTCGAAGTAAATATGCGTACTTGGCACACCAAGTACATCTAGTTTCGAAGATGCTAGTGCTCGCTTTTTTGTATCTGTTCCAACGAGTGCGTATATCATAGTTACAGAGCTTGAAGATTCTTACCAAGTGATCGAGATACCGTAAGTGGGATATCTGTAAGCTTTCGTCGTGCAAGAACATTTTCCAAAACTTTTACGAGCTCATCTGCTACATCCTCTGCTATTTCTTTTTTTATTTCAAAAACAAGTTCGTCATGAATTTGAATGACAAGCTTTACGGTGTTGTGAAGACTGTGTTCTTTTATATATGCATCAGCGTCAATAATTGCCAGCTTTAAAATATCTGCGCTCGTCCCTTGTATTGGAGCGTTAATAGCAATACGTTCACCTTGAGCTCGGAGGTACGGCAGCGGGCTTTTAAGCAATGGCACTTCGCGTCTGCGACCAAGCAGCGTCGTCGTATATCCATATTTCCATGCGTATGCTTTTACCTCTTCTAGATACGTCATGAGTCGAGAAAATGTGAACTTGTACTGATCATAAAACTCCTGAGCTTCTTTACGCTCGACACCCATACTGTCTTTTAGTGCGGTAACCCCCATGCCGTACAAAATGCCGAAGTTAATCGCCTTTGCTTTACGACGCATGTCGGGTGTAACGTCTGCTTCTTTCACACCGAATACTCGTGCTGCAGTTCCTGTGTGTACATCTATATTTTTTGTAAAAATCTCTGTCAGGTGTGGGTCATGCGAAAGCATCGCTGCTGCACGTAAATCAACCTGACCGTAATCACATGATAGGAGCGTTGTCCCCTCTGCTGCGACGAAAGCTGCACGCACCTTTTGACCAAGCTCGCTTTTGATGGGAATGTTTTGGAGATTAGGGTCTTCACAACTAAACCTCCCTGTCCCCGCACCTGTTTGCACAAAGTGGGCATGTATCCTCCCGTCTTCTTTTACGTACGTTGGTAATGTGTCGATGTAGGTTGAAAGGAGCTTTGTCACCTCTCGATACTGCAGCACCTTTGCCACAACGGGGTGTTCGTCTTGTATTTTCTCAAGCTCTGCTGCATTCGTACTCTTTGCTCCTGTTTTTGTTTTCTTTATTTTAGAACCAAGGTGAAGCTGGTCGTAGAGCACGTCCCCGAGCTGCTTTGGGGACGCTATGTTAAAGCTCACACCTGCGAGCTCGTGAATCTCACGCTCTAGTGTCGTGACATATTCATGAAGCTCTGTGCTGAGCTTCTTTAGCATCTCTACATCAAGCGTAATGCCTGTCTGTGACATCTGCGCCACGAGTGCGATGAGCGGCTCTTCTACGGTTTCGTAAAGCGGTAAGAGCCCTGTCTCTGCGAGCTTGCGCTTCACCTCTTCATAGATATCTTCAAGAGGTTTATTACCATAGGTACATATAATATCTTCATAACTTCTGTTGGTGTCTTCGCTGTGAAGCATATGATGCGCGACGCGTATCTTTTCTAAAAGACCTTCGTCAATAACCACGGGCTCCTTGACCTTCTCCTCTACTGCTGACACGTCTACCTGGGTACTTTTCTGTTCTCCAAGCTTATGCTTTAACGAACGAAACTCATACAGATCACACAACGCCTCATATCGCGACACGTCCACACCTTGTAGCCACGTTGTCTCTGGTGTGACGTACGTAATCGGAGCGTCTCGCCTGATGGTCGCAAGTGTTTTAGAGAAGAGGGCATCTTCTTCCCCTTCTTCCAGTAGTCGCACGATGCGTTCTTTAATACCCTTATGAAGAAAATCTTCTCGGCGCGTAGCGAGAGCTTTGTACATGTCCTCGATACTTCCAAAATGTTTAATCAGGTCCGTCGCGGACTTGTCTCCTATACCGACGATACCGATAATATTATCCGAACTATCTCCTGCTAGACCTTTGTAGTCCGGGATGAGGAGTGGCCCGAAACCAAATCTCTCCATCACAGCCTTTTCATTATATAGCTGTGTATCGTTACCACGCTTTAAGGTATATACCACGACTCTATCGCCCTCGATTAATTGCATAGTATCCATATCCCCTGAGGCGATAATCACGCGCATATTTGTATCACGCTTCACTTGTTCTGCAATCGTACCAAGTAAGTCATCCGCCTCGAACCCTTCGAGGGCGTACGTAGGAATATTTAATTCTGCACACATCGCTTGTGCTGCTTGTATCTGTACCACAAGAGCATCGTCTGTCTTCTGGCGCCCTGCTTTGTATCCATCGTAACTTTCATGACGAAAGGTAGGCTTTGGCAAGTCAAAACATGCGGCAATATAATCAGGTTGTATGTCGTTATAAATACGAAGTACCATCGTAATAAATCCATACAATGCTCCTGTGGGCCTGCCGTCGCGAGTAGAAAATCCCTGCATTGCGTGATACCCGCGATGCAAAATAGCGTGAGCGTCAAGAAGTACGAGTGTTGGTGGTTTAGTTTTCATAGGTAAGAGTTATCTCTCGTGTGTCGTCATCAATTACCGTGAAGTTCATCATTACATCTGCTTGTGGTGCGTGCATTTTTGTCGGCCACTCAATACATATAATTGTTTCGGCTGATGCCAGATCATCATCGAGCCGCAAGGCTTTGCCCTCTTTTGGATTGCCAAACCTGTATGCATCGATATGTACGAGTTTTGTAAATCTCGCATGATTCCCTCTATATTCTTTTTTCAGAATAAATGTAGGACTGTGTACGTGATCTGAAATAGCGAGCTCTTCTGCGAGCGCTTTGGTAAAGGTAGTCTTACCAGCTCCCAAATCACCGTCGAGGAGCACCACTGCGGCACGTGACTGTGGTACACGCTCACACAGGCCAAGCACGGTACGTGCGAGCTCTGGAAGGTCGTGTTCTGTAACTGTTACCACATCATTCATCTGCCTATAATACCACGAAAAATCAGCCTCATTAGGGCTGATTTTTCTTTACTCACGCGGCTCACATAAGGCAATTATGTTTACATTCTAGTGACTTTTGTCACCAGCATATGATGCTGCAATACTTCGCCCAAGAACCAAGATGATGAAGATGATCGCGATAAGTGCGAGCCATTCAATAAGACTGTCTGGAAGGAATGATTGTCCATTACCAGCACCGATCACATGCTTTGCACCAGTTGTTGATGCAGCTTTGTTTGATGATGTGTCTGAAAGAATTGTCCCAACGATATACGCAGATACTTCTTCTTGAATTTGGCTAGCTGTTCCTGTGGCAGGAATCGTGTATACGATATGAGCTGTCGTCACGACTGTCTTTCCGACTTGTGCATTCTTTGCTACTTTACCAGTCCATGAAATGACAGCTTCCTCATTTGCTCCGATACGTGGGCGTGTGACTGTAAGCGTCTTTGACATACTGTCATAGCTTCCTGCTGTCGCACTTATAAACGTGATATCACTTGGGATACTCACTTCGATGACAGCGTTGCTCAGTTCTGTATCTGAGATGTTTCTGTAGACGAGTCTGTATGAAACTTCCTGTGATATTGCGAGCTCACCAGATGTTGATTCAAGGGTTAAGTTCACAAGCTTCTGACCTGATGTTACGAGCTTGGTTGTACTTACACTTTGTAGTGTCGCGATACTTCCGTCCGCACAGATGAATTCATTTTTTGTGAGCGGCTTCTTTGTCACCGGCCTCTTTACTGTCACTGGTGCGACATATGTCGTAGCTTTTGCTTTGGTTGTAAAGCGTACGATCTCACCTTTGACTGTTCCGTACTGATTGTTCATCACCGCACGACAGTAGTATGTAGTACTCGGTTTTAGATTTGTTAGTGTGTTTGAGAATGGCGCAGTCGCAGCAGATCCAATAGAAGTCTTTGAGGTATCGCGTCCGAGATTTGATGTCTCGCCGTATTCGAACCATCCTGTTGATGGCACATTGTTTGCAATGAGGCCCACTCCATTACAACGAGCACTTGTGTGTGTAATCTGTGATACAGGGCTTGTGACTACGTTGTTGAACTTTACGTTAACTGCTGATGTGTACACTGTGACAGAGTCTGTGGCAGATTGCCCAACACTGTTGTAACACGTGATGACATACATCGTAGCTTGGCCGATATTGTACCTAACTTCTGATCCAGAGAGAGGCTGTGCCCCTACCCAACCATTCGTTGCTGTACAGTAGCTTGCATTTTGTGAGACCCACGTAAGCGTTGCATTTCCTCCGTGTGGCACTTGCGTTGTATTGATACTAAGGTCCACCCATGGCAGCTGTGCAATATATGGACATGCCTGAGATTCAAGTACTGTCGTACCATTACTACATGTTCGATAACATGTCTGATAGTCAGGCACAGTACTACCATTACTACATGTCTTGTAACATGATTGATCTACTGGCACACTCACACCATTTGCACATACTTTGTACTGTGAAGGACACACCGATGTCGTGGGAATCGTAGTTCCATTCCAACATGTTTGGTAGTACACCGTTGTTGTGTTCACACACACACCGTTACTAAGGTATGAACCTGTTGGACAGATGTATCCTGTGACCTGACATGATCCATTCACATATGTTGACCCTGCTGGACATACTGGCGTAGGTGTTACAGCACCAGGACACAGCGTGTTACTCGCTACCACAGAGCCATTCGTACAGAGCTTTGTACATGTAGGGTAGTTATTGTAGAAGCTTTGTGTGTAGGCATCTGCTGTGTTTGTACATGAGTTTGATGGAATACATGATGTTCCACCACCAAGACATCCTGTAATCTGACATACACCATTATTGAGTATGTATCCAGAGTTACACTGACATGTTGTACCTACAAGAGAGCTATTTGCTGGACATGAAGGATTTTGAGCAATTGGCGTACATAGGTTGCTTCCAACGACAAATGTATATCCTGCATTACACTGACATGTTCCGTTTACATTACTTGAATTCGCTGGACACGTGAGCGTGTTTGTTGCGAGCTGACATGATCCATTAATCGCAGAGTATCCACTATTACAATTACATGTTGTACCTGATCCAGAGTATGTAGAGTTTAGAGGACACTGTACGGTCGTGTTATTAGTACCACCACCGATGACAGTGACTGGGGATCCTCCCCCTACCCATGATGAGCCGTATCCATATGTCGCATATCCGAAACCGGTGCTTCCAATGCTTGAAACACCGTAGCCAGTGTTCCCGCCAGTAAACACTCCTGTTCCAGGGGTAAATGTTGACGCTGTTGAACCAGTATAATTAATGTACCCACCATTATCTACAATGCCACTGTTTGTCCCTGTATAGTTAACATAGCCACCATTATTAATAATGCCGGTACTGTTTCCTGTGTAATTTACGTACCCTCCGTTGTCGATAAGACCTGTTGACCCTGTATAGTTAACATAGCCACCGTTATCTACAACACCATTACTACCTGCGTAGTTAACATAACCTCCATTATTGCTAATACCGTAACCTGTATAGTTGATGTACCCACCATTATCAAAGAGACCGACACCTGTATAATTTACATAACCATTGTTATCTACAATACCGTTTGATACTGTGTAGTTTACGTATCCACCATTATTAACTACTCCAGTTGAGCCTGTGTAATTAACAAAACCATCATTGTTAACAATTCCATCCTGGCCAGTATAGTTAACGTAACCATTGTTATCTACAATACCGTTTGATCCCGTAAAGTTAACAAAGCCGTTATTATTTGTTATCCCCTCTGAACCTGTAAAGTTAACATACCCACCAGTATCAATGAGGTCTTGGCCGGCATAATTAACAAATCCACCGTTATCAATAATCTCCGCAGAAACTATGTGTACACCCTGTATAAAAAAGAGTGTAAAAAATAGAGCTGAAACAAATGTTTTGTTGATGCTTGTTTTCATAAATATTCATTCAATTATACAGGATTTAAAAAATATGTCAAGTTTTTATATGGATTTCGTATAGAAAAAAGCCACCCGAAGGTGGCTCTCGCAAGGACGGGGGTAAACCCCTACTTGCTTATTGGGTCGTCGTGACCGTGAGGTCGGACGCCGCCTTGTTCGACCACGCCGAGCAAATCTCAGCTGTGGTCTTCAAGTTGGGAAACATTTCCGCTGCTGCAAGCAGCGGGGTGGTGGCGATCACCTCGTTGATCGCCAGGAGCTTGCCTGACGACCGGAGGGTCGCCTTGCCGTTGCTCCGGAGAACGCAGGGTTGGAAACCCTGCGAGCCTGTTGCGGCTTGCGGCGACGCGGCGCCGACTGGCGTTGCACCAGTCACGACGCGTGCGGCGCCGGCATTGTGCACAATTGCCGGATCGGCAACCGGGGCAACCTGCTGCACCACCGCTGGAGTGGGCGGCAGGTACACCTCGTCCTTCTGACCTTTACAGAAGCGAGTAAACGCTCCTGTGGGGGCCTGAAAGATGTGCCAGCTGCCTGTGGGGCAGCTGGCTGCCTCAGCCGCGCTGGCTTGCAGCGCGCGCTTGGCGGCTGCGAGCTCTTCGGCGAGTGCTTTGAAGGCATCGGCGTTGCCGGTGGTGTTGCCACCGGCGGGCTTGGAGCCTGCGGCAGTACCGCCGTTGCCGTTGCCGAGGCAATGGGTCCGGAACTTGCCGAGCTCGCGCAGGGCTGCGTTCTGGGACGCTGGCGTTCCGGCTGCTTTCAGCCGGGCGCAGAGCGCCTCAACGTTCGCGTCCGCGACGTCGAAGGCTGTGGCCTTCTTGTCGTCGGTGTCGTCTGCCAGCTTTACTGGCGGGGTCGACGCTGTGACTGGGGCGGTCTGCGCGAAAGCGCAGAAGCTCAGGGCAGCCAGCAGAATGCCGGCAAAGGTCTTGGATACGAGCTTCATGGGGTTTTCTCCTATGTGAAGCGTTGATGACAATGAACGAGACTGTACCGAGGAGACATTGGTTATGAAAACCTTTATCTCAACGATGTATACAGTATACACTAAATTATAGAAATGTCAAGGGCCAATTTGCGGTGATGCAAATTGGCCCTGTTGTTTGTTTATAAGGGGTTTTCTCCCCTTTTATTGTTGTGGCTGCCGCCGTACCCAGCCGCGGGCGGTAGAGTCGCAGCCGTGCGGCTGGCAATAGTCCGAAAGACCATTGCCATTGTTACCACCAGGCCCGTTTGGTGCCCAGTCCTTCTGGGCATTGACCTGTGAGGTTGGTGTCTCGCATTTATAGATGCGGGCGCCGTCCTTTTCTATAAAGGTCATCCGGGTTTTGACCGGACAAGAGTACCTGTACCAGGCCTTACCTGTTCCGGTCACCTCCTCAACAAATATGCTCTGTCCTTGGGTCGGGATGTTAACCATCCCGTAAGAGTAGGGGTTTTTCGGGTCCTGAAAACTGATGAAACAGCCCGAAAGGCTACTAACCAGGAACAGGGAGGCCAGGATCTTGACGAGTGTGCGCATTATGTTACCTCATAAAAAGAAGGGTTTGTTACCTGCGGGATTGCCGGTAACTATACCATATATTATTACATATTTAACGCCTTTTGTCAAGGTCGTTTATGGGCCGTATAAAATAAAAAGCTCCCGATTGCTCGGGGGCTTTAAGGGGCTCGTCAGGCCGTGTACACCCTCCCAGGTGTCACACTTGACGAAAATCAACATCGACCACATCAGCCTGGTGTGGCGCAGGTTGTGGTCGCGGAGCGACGGGGTTGAAGGGCTGAGTGGTGTCTTCCACACGACCCTTGTACTCCGTCGTCAACCGGTCGTACTCATCCTTGCCGCGAAACAGTTTGGCAATGAATGCCGCCATTTCGACGATAAAGATGAGGATGAAGATGACCCGGATTGATGGGTTTTTCTCCTCCAGTTCCTTGACGATCCGCACCCGCTCTTCGGGGCCGACTGTCTCCTGGGAACGACGCTTTGCCTCATCGAGTGCCTTGACGGCATCAATTACAGCCTTTGCTTCAACCCCTGAGGCCTTGATCCTCTCGTACTCGGCTTGTTTGCGCTCGATCTGGGCCATGATACCGGCCGCCACCTCAGGGCGCTTGGCGTCTACCCACTGTTGGTGGATGTTGCGCTCCTTCTGAAGGTGATCCTCCCAATCAGTCACAACTTTGGAGTATTTTTGTCGGGCCGCAACAACCTTGTCCTCGTACGGACGCACCGTTTCCACCGAGCGCTTTGCAATGGCACGCTCGATGTCGTTGTGGAAGGCAAGGTCCACGACGGCAGCCGTGTTAATGGTCGCAATGAAGAAGACCAATCCTGCACGGAATCCGTACGTTGCGAAAGTCTTGCCGTAAGCAAGAACAAGACGCTTCCACTTCTGGACCGTCGTCTCGCCCTCGACATTCATCTTTGGACGAAGACCGTCCATTGATGACAAGATGCTGGCGTCAAGTAGGGAAAAGAGGAGGAACCAAAAGATTCCCCATGCAATTCCAAACAGGACATTGTGCGTCAGGTTCGTTACTGAAGCACCTGCCGCAAGGCTCGAAGCCCCGACGGAGAGGAGGAGAATAATCCCCGACTCCTGTCGCTTTGAGATGGTGTGACCATCTCGGCACCGCTCCAAAAGGGGCAGTGTGCACCCGGCATACCGGGCAAAGAGATACTTCATTTCAATCCTCCTTGGGATGACTGTCTTACAATTAACAGAGAATTTCTTCGTTTGGTGATACATGTATCGGCCATACGATTCGTTTCGAACTATATCATAAAAACAGCTTTATGTCAATAGCGTCTTAGGTGTGTGTGTTTACTTTTCCCTGGCTACGACATGGTATCGCTTATATACTACCAAGCATGGCAATCACCTTCGACGACGTAATTCAAAATAGTAAGATCGACGAGCTTCACAAAGAGGAGGAGGAGGAGCTCATCAAGGTGCTTTCTGATAAATACGGACTCCCCTATGTGGACCTCCGTGGTATAGCACCTGAACCAGACGCGATACGTATGATCAAAGAAGAAGATGCGCGGGCGGCATTGCTCGCTGCATTTAAAGTAGTAGGACGGCGGCTCTATGTCGGAGTGTACTCTCCACAAAATCCAAAAGTAGAAGAACTCTTGCGACCTCTTGAAACGAGAGGTATGGAAATCGTGATGTTTGTATGCTCTCATGCATCGCTTGAACATGTCTTTGCTCGCTATGCAGATATGAATGAGGGTATTGCTGTTGAGAGTGGCATGCTTGAACTCACCGGAACAAAAATGACCGAGCTCATGGCCTCCTTTGCTACGGTGCCAGAGCTCACGGCAATGTTTCAGACAATGAGCTCATCTCAAATACTCTACAAGATATCTCGCATGATTGAACTCATGTTTGCAGGGGCACTTAAGTTCGGAGCAAGTGACGTACACATAGAACCCGAGGAAGGCAAGGTACGACTACGCTATCGATTAAATGGTAACTTGGTCGATATTGCATTCTTTGACCAGACATCGCTAAAACAAATCACGAGCAGACTCAAGCTTTTGTCGAGCCTTAAACTTTCAACATTAAAAAATGCTCAGGATGGAAGATTTAGTATTGATCTCGGTGACTTAGAAATTGAAGTTCGTGTATCAATTATTCCTGGTAACTATGGTGAAAGTTTTGTTATGCGATTACTTGACCCACGAAATGTGATTACTGATCTATCCAACATCGCCTTCCCTGCAAAAATTCGAGAGCTTGTCGAGTACTCACTACAAAAACCAAATGGGGTTATTTTAACAACAGGACCAACAGGGAGTGGAAAGACGACGACATTGTATGCCTTTTTACACAAGGTGTATAACCCTGAGATAAAGATACTAACAATTGAAGACCCTGTGGAGTATCACCTCGAAGGTATTACACAAACACAGGTATCAACAGAGAAGGGCTACACATTTTTGTCTGGCCTTCGTGCTGCGCTTCGCCAAGACCCAGACGTGATCATGGTGGGAGAAATACGTGATGCAGACACAGCAAAAGTCGCCATTAACGCGGCGCTCACGGGACACCTCGTGTTTTCGACACTTCACACCAATAACGCAGCGGGTACTTTGCCACGACTCATTGACCTTGGTGTTAATCCTAAAATTATTGCGAGTGCGCTATCACTCGCTCTTGCGCAACGGCTCGTAAGAACACTCTGCGAGACCTGCAAGCAAGCGTCCCAGGCAAATGATAAGGAGGTGCGTATTATTACAAACGTACTTGGCGCTATGGTAACATCTGGTAAAACAGACTCACTCGCTTCATTTGCCCCTGCTTCTAGCTATACCGTATACCACCCTGTCGGGTGTGCAAACTGTAACGGCACAGGTTACAAGGGACGTATCGGACTCTTTGAAGCACTACAAATGACACCAGCAATAGAAAAGCTTTTGGATGGTAACCCAAGTGAGCATGAAATAAAAAATGCCGCCTCGGCACAAGGAATACCGACACTTCGTGAAGATGGTATAATTAAGGTACTTCAAGGCGTAACATCGCTTGAAGAAGTGACACGAGTCGTGGACGTCGTAGCCGACTAGCCCTCGTGGCCTCAAAACAAAAACCCATACATCTCTAAGCAACCCCTTGGTGAAGAACATTCCTTCATAAGGATAGGCACAGAAAAGGATAAACCTTAACCAGACCGTCCTTTGAATTAGAAAGTGAGAATCGAGTTCCCGATTGTTTAGAGATGTATAGGTTTTGAGTGCGCACAACGTATCTAGGGTGTATTATAACATAATAAAAAGTTTTGTCAAATACCCCTCTTCTCCCCCATGACTACTCATAAAGATGCAATAGAACAAGATGAGGTGCGGCACTTGGACATCACACTTCGTCCAAGCTCATTTGACGAATACGTTGGGCAAGACACTATCAAAAAAAATTTACATATTTTGCTCACCGCAGCGAAAGAGCGAGGTACACCACCTGAACATATTCTTTTATACGGCCCACCTGGGCTTGGTAAGACCACGCTCGCACATCTGATAGCACACGAACTTGGTGCGAATGTAAAATTATCTAGTGGGCCTGCAATTATGAAAGTAGGAGACCTGGCTGCGATACTAACAAATTTGCAACCGGGGGACGTTTTGTTTATCGATGAAATACACCGTCTCAATAAATTAATTGAGGAAGTGCTCTACCCTGAGATGGAGTCTGGTAAATTAGACATTGTTATAGGTAAAGGCCCATCTGCTCGCACACTACAGCTTGATCTGCCACCGTTTACACTCATTGGAGCGACGACCCGTATATCACTCTTGTCCTCACCGCTTCGGTCGCGATTTTCTGGCGGTGTGCATCGGCTTCAATTTTATACGGAAGATCAGATCGCTGAGATCGTGCGAAGAAGTGCTCATATTTTAGGTACGGATATTCCGTCTGATGCATCACACGCGATTGCATCTCGATCACGCTTCACACCACGAATAGCAAATTACTACTTAAAGCGCGCACGTGACTACGCCCAGGTGCATAAAGCGGTAATTGATAAGGAAGTGATTGACCTTTCCCTTTCTCTTCTTGAAATTGATGAGTGGGGCCTCGGCGTCGCGGAGCGCATGGTACTCGACGCACTCATCAACACCTTTAATGGTGGGCCGGTGGGACTCAACACGCTCGCCGCGGCAACAGGAGAAGAAGAAGCAACAATAGAAGACGTGATTGAGCCCTACCTCATACAAATCGGCATGCTAGAACGTACTGCTCGTGGACGAAAAGCCACGGATAAAGCCACGGCTGCTTTTAAAAAGTAAGTATGCAAAAACCTGTACGAATTCTTGGTGTTGACCCTGGATATGATCGCCTCGGCATAGCCATCCTTGAGTCTCATAATGGGAAAGAGCTACTCGTGTATGCAACATGCTTTGAGACAAACAAGCGCGACTCGTTTGAACAGCGTCTCGTCGCTTCGGCACAAGAGTTAGAACGAGTGATTGCTCTCTACTCGCCAAATGAGCTCGCGATAGAAGACCTCTTTATTACGAATAATCAAAAGACTGCCATTAAGGTCGCGGAGCTGCGTGGCGTGTGTTTGTATATCGCAGCGATGCACAACCTTCGTGTTGGTGAATACAGTCCGCCCCAGATCAAAATGGGGATTACGGGGTACGGCCGTGCAAGCAAGGACGACATCGCACATATGGTAAAACGCATAATAACCTTACCACACAAGGAAAAACAGCTTGACGACGAGGTGGACGCAATAGCCGTAGCCCTGGTACATAGTGCTTCACGGAAAACACTTTTTTTACAGGCGAAGTAAGCAGGTTGTAAAAACTTGCACGCGGGAAAAAAGAATGGTATCTTTTTCCTACATAAATACATTCATATGCTCGTAGAAGAAGAGGAACCAAAAAGTGGTGAAGTGAACCCAGATGCTCTCGAAGCACTTTTTGACGAAGGGTCTATTATAGAAGAAGATGAGGTGCTTGTCGTCGTAGAGACTGACGGGGAGGATGAGGTAGATATCGCGTTTCAAGCAAATGACGAAGGGTACTGGTAACAGATAGGAGATGTTGAGTACCAGAAATACAAAGGGCGGCACCGTAGGCGCCGCCCTTTGTATTTCTTCTGTCTATTACCACTCCTTACAACACCCCCTCCGTCTCTCTTGTTTATTGAATCACTATTTTTGCGAAGCGTTTTTTACCAATCTTTAATGTACACGCAGTGGCAACACTTTTTGGGTCTGTTATAGCGTTTCCATCGGCGTCTGCAACAGCGCCTTCTTGGACAAGGCGACGCCAGTCTGTTTTTGATGAAACAATACCACTCGTGACAAGCGCGTCTCCAAGCTCGCCCCCCTCTTCAACAATTACCTCAGGAACAGACTCTGGAATGCCTCCTTTTTGAAAGGTTTCAATCCATGAGTTCTTTGCGAGGCTCGCATCTTTTTCTGTGTGATACATCGTGACGATTGTCGTAGCAAGGTTCATTTTAATGTCCTTTGGGTTTTCTCCTTCGTCGAGCTGCTGTTTAATGAGAGCGATGTCTTCGAGCGAACATTCTGTACACAATGTGTAGTACTTGATGATAAGCTCGTCTCGAATCGCCATAAGTTTTCCAAACATATCAAATGGCTCATCGACAACGTTAATAACGTTGCCCCAGCTTGTTGCCATCTTTCTTCCGTCTGTCCCTTCAAGCATTGTGCCGACCATAATGTTTTGCTTTGTCTGACCAAAAAATTCTTGCATTGTCCTCCCCGCTTTAACGTTAAACAGCTGGTCAAAACCTCCGAGCTCTACATCCGCCTTAATTGCAACTGAGTCGTACCCTTGCATCATCGGATACAAAAATTCTCGCAGTGATATTTCTGTCCCAGCATCATATCTATCTTTAAAATTCCGGCGGGCGAGCATTTGCTGTACAGAGAAACAATCTGCCATCGTCACAATATCTCCAAAGGTGAGCTTTGATAGCCAGTCGTTGTTGTAGACAAACTCTGTTTTTGAAATATCAATTATTTTACCAATTTGGTTTTTGTAATCTTTTATATTCTCGTCGATTTGCGCACGAGTAAGCATGGGGCGCTTTTCTGTTTTATCTGAGGCATCGCCAATCTGTGCCGTAAAGTCACCTACGACAAGCACGGCTTGGTGACCAAGTTTTTGAAACTCTCGCAGCTTGCGAAGGGGTATTGCGCGGCCAAGGTGAATCTTTGGCCCTGTTGGATCAATGCCTAATTTAACTCGTAATTGCCGCCCAGAAAGAAGCTCTTTTTTGAGGTCTTCGAGTACAAAAATATCTTCGACGCCCCGTGTTAGGAGCTCGTCGATTTTTGCTTCATCAGTAATAATCTTATCCATACCCTTCATACTACCACAGGGATAATTGGCGGCCAATCGTGCTAGTATGTAGCGTATGGATTATGAACGAAGGCGGCGTAGGTCGTCCGCTTCAAAAAAAATACTTAAAGACCTTGCGCTCACCTGTGGGGGCGTCGGAGTGCTGTTGTTTGCTGTGTTTGTTATCTGGGTAGCAACGCTTCCGTTGCCTGATTTTAATAACTTTGAAAATCGCTCGGTTTCAAATTCTACAAAAATATATGACCGCACAGGTAAAACGGTTCTTTACAACGTACATGATGGTATACGCAGAACTGAAGTGTCGATTGACGAGATGAGCCCCTATGTAAAGCAGGCAACGGTTGCAATCGAGGACGCTCACTTCTACGAACACCATGGGTTTCGACCGACATCATTTATTCGTGCACTTCTTGCGAATGTTCAGTCTGGTGGGTTTTCACAGGGCGGGTCAACAATAACACAACAGGTTGTTAAGAACGCTCTTCTTACACGTGAAAAAACAATTACGAGAAAACTAAAAGAAATCATTCTTGCGATCAAGCTCGACAAAGACCTTCCTAAAGATGCAATCTTACAAATTTATTTAAATGAAAGTCCGTACGGCGGAACGCTATACGGTATCGAGGAGGCGTCTCTTTCTTTTTTTGACAAACATGCCAAAGACCTCACACTTGTAGAGAGTGCTTATCTCGCCGCTCTCCCTCAGTCCCCTACCTTCTATTCTCCGTTTGGTAAAAACCGGGATGCCCTAGAAAAGCGAAAGAATCTTGTTCTTGAACGAATGTACGAGCTTAGCTATATTACCGAAGAAGAGAAAACTGTTGCTCAAACAACTGTGACAACCTTTGAGCGTGATGCTTCAAGCTCTGGTAAAGCCCTTCACTTTGTCATGTACGTTCGTGAGTACCTTGAAGAAAAATATGGTGTTGAAGTTGTACAAAACGGCGGACTTAAAGTTATTACCACAATCGACTACCCGCTTCAAAAAGAATTTGAAGAGATGGTCAAAAAAAATGCACTTGATAACTCGGCGAGGTTTAGCGCAAAAAACGCAGCCCTTGTAGCTATAGACCCTCGAACAGGGCAAATCATCTCCATGGTTGGATCGCGTGACTTTTTCGACAAAGAGATACCTGGGCAATACAACATCGCACTTGCAACACGACAGCCAGGGTCATCTTTTAAGCCAATTGTATATGCTGAGGCTTTTGAGCTTGGATACACACCAGAAACAGTTCTTTTTGACGCCGAGACGCAGTTTAGCTCTCTGTGTGACGCCTATGGTAACCCTCGCCCCGGTGCAAAAGAAAGTGCGTGTTATATGCCCGTTAACTACGACGGGAAGTTCCGCGGGCCTATTAGTCTTCGTGAAGCACTTGCGCAATCACTTAACGTACCAGCAGTGAAAACGCTTTACCTTGTAGGATTAGACAAAGCTATCACGCTCGCGCAAAACATGGGCCTCTCTACAATTAATGACCCGGCACGTTATGGACTTTCCCTTGTCCTCGGTGGTGGCGAGGTGAGCCTTCTTGAACTCACAAATGCCTATGGTGTATTTGCAAACAATGGTATTTATAGTAAGCCATATGGAATACTTGAAGTCCGTGCAGCAGACGGAACACTTCTCGAAAAAAATAACCCGGTCCAAAAAGAAGTGCTCTCAGAAAATACAGCATCCCTTATGTCGAGCGTTCTATCTGATAACGTAGCCAGGGCTCCTGTGTTTGGCGCATCGTCTGCGCTCTATTTTGGAGAGCGCCCTGTCGCTGTAAAAACAGGAACAACAAATGACTACCGTGATACATGGGTCATGGGGTACACGCCATCTGTTGTCATCGGCATGTGGGCCGGCAATAACGACAACTCACCACTTGATCAAAAAGCTGCGAGTCAGGTATTGGCGCCGACATGGCATAAAGCACTTCTTGCCGCGGTGGGCACAAGCTCTATTGAGTACTTCCCCGCACCACTACCAAATACAAAACAAAAACCAATACTTCAAGGAAACTACTGCTCATCCCCGCTCACAACAATACTCGCACAGGTTGTTAAAAGTGACCCTGATGGTCCATACCCAAGCTCGCCACAGGATGATTCACAGTACGAAAGGTGGAACACCGCAATTATCGACTGGGTAAACAAAAATGGTAACCCTTGTGTAAGTGGCCCAAGCACATCAACCCAACCTTAGTAGCGAATTCGCTGCTTGGTATCTTTAAAAAGGTTTTCTCCGCCGTTTCTCTTAAATAGCATTTTTTTGACAGATGTTGTTGTGAGCACTATTTCTTGTTTTGTGATACTCACTTCGTCAGGAGAAAACGTAACCCCCGTTGCCTCTTGTATACGTGTCAGCACCACTTGTTTTTCCTGCGTCTTTTCCGTAAGAACCTTATAGTGTTTTAGAAAAAGAGATCCGTCCATGTTTATCTATTGAGCGGCATAAGAAGGTATGTGAATGATGTATCTTCTTTGCTTGTTATAAACATTGGCCGCTGAGGCGATGTACATGAACAGGTAATGTTTGAACCGGTAATATGAGGAAAGACATCAAGAAAATATCTATTGTTATATTCTGCCTCGATGTCATTACCTTCCTTAACTACCGCTAGGGTGTTCGTTGCCTGGCCTGATTTTTCGTTTTTACTGTACAAAACGAGGCTGTCCCCTGCTATAACGCACTTTACCTGTGAGTACTGCTCTGTGAAGAGCGTAGTGAGTGTGAGAGCCTTTTGAAGGTCCTCCTTAGGGAGTGACGCGGTCGTAGTGAATTCCCGAGGGAAGAGCTGTCGGTAGTCTGGGAACTGCCCTCGCACAACATGGACACACACAGTGAGCGTTGTCGTAGATATCGTTAAGATATTTTCTTGCTGGTGAAGCGTACACATATCTTCTGCGCTTGAAAGAATAGACAAAAGGTCAGGAATAAACTTTTGAGGGAGAAGCACTGAGAGGGCAACATTACTTGTGTTAGGAAGAGACTTCTCTGCAAGGCGGTATGAGTCTGTTGCAACTCCATATAAAGAATCATTCAGTGAGTATAAAAAGACGGAGGAAATTTCTGGTTTTATTTCTGTTTGAGCTGCACAAAAAACAACTTCTTTAAGGAGGGTTGTAAGGGTTGTGGTTTGAAGCGTGCCGAGTTCATCCCCTTGCGAAGGAAGGGCCGGGAACTCAGACTCTTTGTTAAGTGTTATATCGATAACCTGTCGGGGTGTTGTTATGCGAAATAAACCATCAACGATTTCGCACGTTAGTGGATCTTTACTGTCTTGTAGAAACGGAAGCACTTTAACAAAAGTTTCTCCATTTAAAATACAAGAGCCGTTATGTATTCCTTTTACAGGGACACTTCGTTCACAAAAAATTTCTAAATTTGTTGTACGTAGTGTGAGGATGTGGTTATCAAGTGCAATATAAATATCTTGAAGAAGATTATCGCTTCCTGATTTACTGCGCGCACGAGAAACTTGCTGTGCTGCTCCTGCGAACTTCTCCCCAAGGGTTTCGAATTTCATAGTAGTAGTATATAAAATATATGATAATAAGTATAGCTATGTGCGCGGGGTGGAAAACAGATAAAACCATTTATTTATAAAGGTTTTTAGCGCCAAACAACAGGACTGAGTGAGAGGAAAATAAGGTTGGCATTGTTGGTATCTTAGGGCTGTTTTTAAGTGCGTGTGGATAAGGGGTGAGATATCACCAGGTTAGTCCATGCGTTTTCCACAAGGTTATTAACAATGAGCAGCTATGCAATCATTGCACGAATATCTTCAACCTCTTTACCAAGGTGTGGGTCGTTTTTGAGAGCTGCTTTGATCTTTTCGTATGAGTGAATGACCGTTGTGTGGTCGCGCCCTCCTAACTTATCACCAATCATCGGGTAAGATATATCAAAATCCTCCCGGAGGATGTACATAACAATTTGTCGAGGCTTAACAACATCTTTTCGGCGCGTTTTGTTATAGATAAAAATGTCAGGTATATGGTAGTAGTCAGCGATAAGCTTAACAATATCAGGAATAGAAATTGATTTCTTTGCGCGAATGTTATTTTTGAGCAATGTTTTTGCGTCAAGAAGAGTTATCGGCTGCTGCTTGCTCTGTATATAGCCTAGAAGAGAGGTCATAGCACCTTCTAGCTCGCGAATGTTACCTTGTACGGTCTCCGCAATGTACTCAAGAACTTCGTGAGGTATTTTGTCCCCCACATCGCGGGTTTTTGCTCGTAAAATAGCAAGACGAGATTCAAACGACGGAATGTTAACATCGACAATCATACCCTGGTTAAAACGAGAACGTAAACGATCTTCAAGGCCAACAATAAAGTTTGGGTGCTTATCAGAAGAAAAGATAATCTGCTTATTCATCTCGTAGAGAGAGTTAAATAGGTGGAAAAGTTCGTCCTGGGTGCGCTCCTTACCGTTGATAAATTGAATGTCGTCCATGATAAACACGTCATACTTACGGTATTTTTCTTTAAAAGAATTAATCTTGTTAAGATTGGTCGCGTTTACGTAGTCCATATAGAACTTCTCAAGAGATGTGTAGAACACTTTTCGGTCTGGGTATTTCTTTTTAACGGTATTTCCAATCGCCTGCATCATATGAGTCTTACCAAGGCCAGTATTTCCGTAAACAAAGAATGGATTATATACAATACCAAGGTTATTAATAACAGCTTGTGAGCATGCATAGGCAACCTCATTAAAAGGCCCCACAATAAAGGTGTCAAAGGTATAACGAGGATTAAGTCCATCGTCTTTGTTGATGTAGAGATCTTGAAGCGGCAATGGCTGGCCGGATATTGATATATGAGCAGTCTTCTTTTGAAGGTTTTCTGGTTTTACAACGACAAATGAAACAGACCGAATGCCCTCGTGTATCGTGCGGAGAACACGAAGAATAAATTTATGATATTTTTGGTTAAGCCAGTCCTTAACGAACTCGTTCGGGACACCAATTGTCACGTCACCGTCTTTGTAGTCAATGATGCGAGTGTTTTTAAACCAGGTATTAAAGTTAACTCTTGAAAGTTCAATTTCTATTTGAGAAAGCGCGCTTACCCAGAGCTGTTGTAAGTCCATAGGCTCTCAGTATACAGAAGCTAAGGGCAAGTTCAACTTGACGGAGGGCGTAAAAGATTTTAGTTGATTTATTTGGCTTATTTTAGTAGAATACCGCCATGTCACAAACATATAATCCGAAAAGAAAGAAGCGAGGAACTACTCACGGTTTCCTCGTTCGTATGGCAAGCAAAGGTGGAAAGAAAGTAATTTCTCGACGACGCAGTTCTGGCCGTAAAAAGCTGAGCGTTTAAGAAGGACTATGCCCCCTCGTGAATATCGATGTACCCGAAAAGACTTTACACATGAGCGTGCAAAGAAAATTTTGCGCGGAACACTCGTCGATATTCGCTACGCACAGAGCGACGTTACAAAAGTCGCCTGTATTATTTCAAAGAAAACATTTCGTCGAGCAGTCGACAGGAATAAAGTAAAACGAAAAGCCTACACCGCATGGACTGAGGCGGGTATGCAACAAGGGTGCGCCTTTATGTATCCAAAGAAACAGGCACTTCACGCAAGTATCGCAGATTTGAAGAAGGAAATAGTGATATTGTTTGCTACACTTAATGCCACGCGCTAACACATATGTTTAACACTATTTTTTACGAACCACTCTATAACCTCTTGGTTGTTGTTCTTCAAGTTGTGCCGCTTCACGACATTGGCGCGGCTATTATTGTAGTAACCATCATTATTCGAGTGCTTCTTCTTCCGATCAATATTTCGGCAATGAGAAGTCAGTATGCAATGAAGCGAGTCGAAGGAGAGATGAAAGCGCTCCGAGAAGAGTACGCCAAGGATGCTAAGGCCGCATCTCAAAAAATGATGGAGCTATATAAGCGTGAAAACATCAAACCCTTTTCTAGTATTTTAGGTATTTTAATCCAGATGCCGATATTGTTTGCACTCTTTTTCGTATTTAAAAACGGCCTCGTTGCGAACCCTGAACACCTGTACTCCTTTGTTTCATTCCCAGAGATTTTACATACAAAAGCGTTTGGTCTTATTGATGTAACAAAAGTAAGTATTGTGTTTGCTTTCCTGGCTACGGTGACGTCATATCTTTTAGCAAAGAGACAAACTGCAACAATGATAAGCAATAAGCCTGCTCACGAAGAGACAATGCAGGATCAGTTTATGAAATCGATGAGAATACAACTACTCTATGTGCTCCCCCTTTTGGTTGGTGGGTCAGCTATTTTTTTGCCAGCAGCGCTTCCACTTTATTGGACAGTTGGAAATCTTGCTTCTATTGCGCAGGATATATATATCAAGCACACACTATCTACTTCTGCCGTCTAGTTGTTTAACGCATGCAGTTAAGCCACAGGCATAGTTTTTTACCGAGCACATATTTGACGAAGAGTTTCCTGGATTAATCGGACAAGCCCATTTGGGTGGAGTAAACGGAAACCCAGACGCCTGTGTGCAGTCTCCTGACTTTGCATTTGGATTATCTCCGTTACCACAGCAGTTATATGATGCAAACATAAGTGTCTCTTTGGAAAAACCGGGGTACCCTTGAGACGTTGCGGCGAGCTTTGCTGTAATGAGCCGTACCCCTTCTTTAATATTTGCTCGCGGCTCCATGATTGCTGCTGAGCAGGCCGACTTTTGGTTTATTTGCATCAGTCCGCAGTCAAAACTTCCACCGTTTTCTTTATTTATTGCCTGTGCAGACGCTTTTGCTTTTGATTCCTGACACATTATTGCAATAACAATGTTTGGATTAACGCCAGATGCAGACGCCTCTTCGCGAATGATTGTTTCATATTGTTGATATGAACACCCAGAGAGTGCTGTGCAACTAGCTGAGCCACAGAAACCTTCTTGTGACGAAAGGCGGGCTATGGTGGTGTTTGTAGCTTCACACGAAGAACTCACAGTGCCTGATCCACCAGAGGTCGGCGTAACCCCCTGCCCCACTAACTGCAACCCTCGAATAGCAGGAATAGCAAATGTCGCACGTAACATGTCTGGGTTAAGAGAAAACACCAACAACGGAAGCCCTACAACAACAAGAACACCACGCACAATCTGTAATAAGTTCCCCTTCCCTTCATTAACAACAGTTGGTTGTGTTGTCGTTCCCATTCTCCAAAACCAAAATACACCTCGCACAAAAGCAACAAGAAATGCAATGATAAATATACCCGCCCATGCGGACTGAGAAATAGTCGCTATACCACCACCTGAAATATCAAAAGCACTACCGAAGATGTCACGTGCAAAGTCTGGTTCGAGGTC
>CAYWTC010000006.1:0-7932 GCA_964461165.1 uncultured Candidatus Saccharibacteria bacterium
AGTATTTTTCGACATGGTCTCATCGTCTAACGGTTAGGACGGCGCCCTTTCACGGCGTAAATCGGGGTTCGATTCCCCGTGAGATCACAGATTTGAACACAGTGAAAAGCTGTGATCTCACAGCAAGCAAACTGCTTTGCTTGCGTGGGGAAATCGAAGGGCCGCAGCGATGTTTGGCTAGCAAGCCAAGCCGCGAGGGGCGGCCGGCGAGATTTGTGAGCGACGGCGAACAAATACTTGTCGGAGATTCCCCGTGAGATCACTAAGTGGTCGTCTAGTTAATGTATGGAGCTGGGATAATATTAAGACATTTATTAATAAGCTTTAAAATTCATGAGACATTACAACATATTCATAAGTCACTCTTGGGCATATAGTGATGCTTATGACAAACTTATTAAAATGCTTGATGCAGACCCTCGTTTTAACTACAAAGATTACTCTGTACCTAAGAATGATCCTATTCACAATGCACCGAATGCCACAGCCCTATCTAAGGCAATACAGGATCAAATGCGTTTTTGTGATGTAATCATTATACTTGCAGGCGTTTACTCAACTTATAGCAGTTGGATTAATAAAGAGATAGCAATTGCTCAGAGCTTTATTAATTCAAAGCCAATTCTTGCCATTGAACCTTGGGCAAGTGAGAAGACATCATCGGTCGTAAAAAATAACGCAGACAAAATAGTTAAATGGAATAGCGGTTCAATTGTTAATGGTATCCGTGAACTTGCATAATATTATGAAAAAGGAAGACATAGAAAAAATACTGTTTATATCTGCTTCAGAAAAATACGGCGATAAATATATTGAACATCTACTGGATCAATATAAGATTTATATAAATGCTACTGAAAAAATAAGTGATCGCAGACAAAAAACAAACGAATTCTTTCTTGGATTGAATACTGCACTTTTGGCACTTTTAGGTTTTATTGCAACCAAGACAAGTCAGCCTGAAATAACTATGATGCTCGGAGTCTCTGAGGTAGCAGGTATCACTATGTGTTATTTATGGTACAGAATTATAGCATCCTATAAAGGATTAAACAGTGCAAAATTTAAAGTGATACATGCGATCGAAATGCGATTACCGCTTGCTCTTTATGATACAGAGTGGGAAATGTTAGGGCGTGGAGAAGATAAAAAGATTTATTGGCCTTTCAGTCATATTGAACTTCATGTGCCTAAAATCTTTATTGCTATTTATGTTGCACTACTTATCTCTATTATTCCATTGGCATTTTTAAATAATGTTTTATCACTACCTGTAAATATACCGACTGGAGTTGATCGTTATTTAAATATCTCTAGTCTTATATTAAGTTTTCTGGGTAGTCTTGCTTTTGCGAAAGGTTTGTTTATTTCTCAAAAAGAAGCTTTAAGATTAGGTGTGTCTCGTTTGTCTGGTAGTACAGATGAAGAAAATCTAAAACTACCTCAAGTTCAGGATCGTCTTCTGCAAAGAAAGTGGGGTGTAATTGGTGCAGTTCTTCTTATTATTGGATTTGTACTTCAGCTTTTTGTACTTATATAACCAAAAAAATCTTTCGGTTATACCTATTTCAATAGAAGTATACAGTCATAGTCAAAGTGCTGTCACTTTTTATGAATGAGGAAGATAAGAAAAACCCTAAAAACTGGACTAAGGAAGAAACAGATAGAGTGGTTGCTGTTTTTCAACGGTTACTAGATCAAGACAAGAAGCAAAACCCTCATTTATATACAAAGAAAGCTACTTTCGAGAATGGTCGATCTGATAATAAGGAAAGTTTAGAATAATCCTTACAGGGTAATGAATCTTTGGGTCGCATCTCGATTAGGCTCACCTTCAACAGCTAGCACTAAAATACCATATTCTGCGTTATCTGATACAATCATAGGCATGACAAGACTAAACGATTTCGATAAAAAAACTACAGAAATTTTAGCAAAACGAGCAAGTTATATTTGCTCTAATCCTGAATGCAGAAGTGCGACAATAGCCCCGTCTGAAGTAGACGAAGGGAAATTTATCTATGTTGGTGAAGTTGCTCATATTATTGCTGCGTCTAGCAATGGACCAAGATCTAAGGAGGCTGTTTCCAACGACAATAAAAAGGATATCTCTAACGGGATTTTTTTATGCTCAGTGTGTGCATGTATGATAGATAAAAATAATGGTATTGATTTTTCAATAGATACTTTAAGACAATGGAAGACTAATCATGAAAAATGGGTTAGAGATAATTTAAATAAAAAAGCTGTAAGTGTTATTACAGAGATAGACGGACAACACAATGCGAGAGGAGTTGGTGTTATAACAGGTTTGGAAATTAAAAAGCCAGCAATTATTAAACCAGGGACAATTGTAACCGCAGAAGGTGTTGGAACTGTTACAGGAACTAAAATTGGATAATATTGTCACACTAACAACATATTTTGGTTTTATTTGCCCAGTTTGCAGTAGCACTGTTGATATTGGTGTAGGCGAACCTAGCTGCCTATCATGCGGTACTAGAATGGTTCCAAACAAGCAGGGAAATTCTGTGGCAACAAATGTTTCGTGTAAAAAGTGTAATAATTTTTTTAGAATGATTAATTCCGAAAAGTGTCCTGCCTGCGGAGGACCCTTTTCCTAAGTGGAAAGTAAATTTACAAAAGCTTACTGTCTCACTAGACACCCTTGATCACTTCTATTTTTGCACCAAGAGCATTTAGTCGCTCTGCGATGTCTGCATAGCCACGTTTGATAGAGTACACATTACGAAGCAGTGATGTGCCTTCTGCTGCAAGCATGGCGATCAAGATGATAGCCGTCGGACGTAGTGCGGGAGGAGAGACGATTTGCGCCCCGCGAAGCTTGTCTACGCCGGTGATGAGCGCCCGGTGTGGATCAAGAAGCTTAATATCTGCACCGAGGCGGTTGAGCTCGGTAAAATAAATCGCACGGTTTTCCCATGTCCAGTCGTGAATGAGTGTCTGGCCTTCTGCACAGCATGCAATAGGGACAAAGAATGGCAGGTTGTCATTATTGATGCCTGGAAATGGTTGAGCGTGTATCTTGTCGTGTGGAGCACGAAGTTTCGATGGAATGATATCTATATCCACGAGATTGGTACGCCCGTTTTTTGCTTTGTATGCCGCAGAGCACGAAAATATTTGCCCCATGCGTTTGAGTTTTTCTAGCTCTAGCTCGAGAAAGTCTATCGGGCAGCGGGTGATGGTGAGAGTGCTCTGTGTCACAATTCCAGCAGCAATGAAGAACATGCTCTCAATAGGGTCCTCGCTATTGTAGTGTTCTATGTTGACGTTAATGTCTGACTTTCCGTGTACGACAAGTGTCGTCGTACCGATACCTTCGATGTGTATGCCGTAGGATTGGAGGAGGAAGCACACATCTTGCACTTGATAGTTCGGTGGTGCGAATTTTATTGTGGTGACGCCGTCGATACGAGCGGCTGCAATGAGAGCTGTGATGGCACCAGTATCTGATGATTCATAGAGAGGGATTGTGCCAGGATGAAGTTCGTCATGAGATATCTCGTAGTGATCGTCTTTGGTGATGACAGAGACACCGAGGTACTCAAGGGCGTATTTATGAGACGCAACAGTGCGTTCGCCCATTTTGCATCCACCAGAGTGGGGGAGTGAGCACGATGACGTGTAGTGAATGAATGCCCCGGCGAACGTGAATGATCTGATGCGCGCTGCGACATCTTTATTCATTTTTGAAAAGGTAAGTTTTTTCGGCGGTGTTATTTCCAAAGATGTATCATCATATACCCACTTGATAGATACACCAAGACTTTCAAGAAGTTCTTTGTAGCGACTCACTTCTTCAATGTGAGGAATGTCTCGCAATACTGTCGTGCCGCTATTGACCAGTGCTGCGACCATCATGTTTACCGCACCATTTTTTGATGTGTTGGTAACTGCTTTGCCGTGGAGCTTGCGGCCGCCGTGTATTTTAAAATCTGTCGTTTCGTTGATCGTCATAATCGGGCGACCGAGACCCTCACTAATCTTCTCGATGTTTTCGAGGGTGAGGTTTTGATTACCAGATTCAATACGAGCGACTGCGGACTGCGAAGTCTTAAGTGCCTTTGCAAACCCGTCTTGGGTCATACCTTTTTCCTCGCGAAGCTTTTTGATAAATTCACCTACTTTTTCTTGGTCATTTGGAGACATATTTGGATTATATCATATATGATATATCTCAAATACCCATTTGTGTACAGGTGGTTAGCGCTTCTTTTTCGGCAATGTTGCTACTGAGAGTGCTTTGTCGAACCACTCGTCTCGCAGGTCTTTGTGTTCATATATCTCAGGCGGTACTGCGTAATAATACAGGTGTGCAGGGTGTCCTTCTTTTGTGTACGTAAATTGGTGGCTGCCACGAGCGAGATACCAAGATGCGATATCCTTGCTTCCTTTGAAATAAAGCTCGTCGTTTTCGACGATAGCAAAAGCTTTGCCTTCATAGTACAGAACGTGTGCACCCATCATCGCGCGTGCAGTGATTGGATCGTTTTCGGTAAAGATATCGTAACGTATGTAGTCAAGAAACGGTGTCGTTTTCATGTTACATTGCTACGGCAGAAATGATTGCGTATGACCCGGCGGCATCTAAAAGGTACGTGAGGACGACGAGCTCCCAAAATGCGATCTTGGAAACGCCCATAAATGTAAGGCCGATCTCATCTGGAAATGGGGAAGCGATGATGATGGCTCCGATAACTGCGCAGACAATCTTTGCAACCTTTGTCTTTGTCATGCGGGCAATAAAATTCTTGGCGTTATCACCGAGCTCATGCAAGATAACATCCTTAACAAAACGAAAAATAAGGAGGTCGGCGAGGAGGCCTCCAAATGCCGCAATCAGTGCAAGAGGGACGATATTGTTACCGACATCAAGATACGAAAACATGAGCACAGATATGCCTGCGGTAAACGAGAAAGAATACATCGCACCAGATACGAATGTGTAAAGTGTGGTATTGGTCGCAGCTAGGGACTCGGCATAAGTGTCGAGTATTCCTAGACGTCCGATGGCCCATGCGGCGATAAAGGTAAAGACAAGTAAAATGGAGTATTTGTATCGATGCATCCTCGTAGTATACCTTTTGGGGTATATATTTGAAATCTTCTACTTCATTAAGCTTGTTTAGGTAAACACATAAGCTTAGTGTCTTCGTGCCTAAGATTATTTTTTATTTATGAAAGCTGGTGAGCGACAAGATTTTGATATTCAGGAGATGTGGTCATGAGCTCTTCGTGTGTGCCTTGTCCTACGACTTTACCTTTATCCATGATGACGATGATATCTGCGTCTCGTACCGTTGAAAGGCGGTGAGCGATGATGATACCGGTGCGGCCAACAAGAGCATCATTCATTGCTTCGTGAATAATTTTTTCATTCTCAGAGTCAAGAGCGGATGTCGCTTCATCGAAGATGAGGATGTCTGGGTTTTTGATAAGGGCTCGCGCTATACCTACACGCTGTCGCTCACCACCAGAGAGCTTGATACCTTTTTCTCCGATAATTGTTTGCCATTTCTTCTCACCAAGACGAGAGTAAAATTGCTCGATACGAGACTGGCGCGCTATTTCTTCAAGCTGCTTTCGAGCCTGCTTCTTGTATTTTTCGGGTACACCAAAGAGTATGTTGTATTCAAGAGTGTTATCGAAAAGTTCTACTTGCTGTTCTACGTATCCTATTTTTGTGCGAAGTGACCGTATGTCCATATCAGGCAATGGTGTGTCGTCGATGAGAATTGAACCTTTGGTTGGGTCGTATGCTCGCATGATGAGTTGAATGATAGTGCTTTTGCCAGCACCAGAGTGTCCTACGAGAGCGATCTTTTTACCCTTTGGAATAACAAGATCGACATTTTTAAGTACGGTGTATGTGGAAGGGGAGCCATCTTTTCGTGGATATGAAAATGACACTTTACGAAATGTAATTGCACGATCCAATCCCTCGAACTTTTGCACTCCGGACGATTCGTTTACCCACGATGGGATTTTTAACATGTTGTTGTACTCTTCAATTTCTGCAATGTTACGAAGTATCTGACGTGCTGAATCAGATATGACGGACATTTTTTCAAAGGCCATTGAAAGCCAGAAATAGATCGTGAGAAGTGCTCCGAGACTGTAATCTCCTCTGTATAAAAGATATATTGCAAGCATGACGACGCTAGTTTTGCCAATGATGCGAAGTATCGCTCGATAAAAGGCCTGGTTGTCATACTCGATCCAGAGGTCTTCAGATTCTTTGCTGAGCGCGTTTCGGTGGTTGGTGTAGTAATCTGCGATCTGCTGTTCCTGAGCGTTATATTTAATGAGGTGTGCATAGCGCAAGAACTCGTTTCGGAGAGAGTGGTACTTACTCCATTTCTCATTGTCTTGCTGATTCTGCGGGTAAAACCACATGTTGAACTTATTACCAAGATAGAGGAATGGGACAATGACACATAGTGTCGCAAGAGATAGGTACGGTGAGAAAAATCCAAGCGCGACGACAGCGATAATCGTTTGAAGTATCGAAGGCATGGTGTTATACAGCAATGTCTCAAACACGCTTTGAATAGCCTTTTCTCCTTTAAGGAGGACAGTGATTTTGAGCCCAGAGTTTCCTGATTGTATTTGGCCAATAGGGTGCGCAAGAAGTGTGTCAAACGAAAGAGCTTGAAGATAGTTTGCTGTCTTGTAGCTTATGTTACGGAGTTCTACATAGTCTTTGAGCCGTCGCATGCCACGTTCGATAATGTTGACACACAGTACCGCCCCCATGAGTATGAGCGCATAGGTGATGGGCTTACCTTCGCGAATACCATCGAGTGCTTTTCCGAAAAAGAGTGGCCCGATAAGATCAAGTATCGGCACGATAACAGAAAACGCAAATACGATACCAAAACTTTTCCAGAATGGTCGAAAGATAATGAATATTTCTTTGATGATTGGCAGCTTGTTATGCATTAAGGTGAAGGTAAATATCTTCGAGGGCACGCACTGCATCGCCTGCTGCAATATTGTTTTGATGGTAGAGCACGTCAGTACAGTCTCCTGCTGACCAGATACCCGGGGTCGAGGTTTCCTGTGTGCGTGGATTGATGACGATGTGTCCGGATGGGTCGCGATCGACGATATCTTTCACAAAGTCTGTCGCAGGAATTTGTCCAATCTCGACGAATACAGCAGCAATGGGGAGGGTGATGTTTTCGCCTGATGTTCCATCAGTATACGTGATTGATTCTACGAATGTTGATCCTTGTACACTGTGCGGTGTGGCATTGGTGATGAGTTTAAATGAAGGGTGCTGCTGTAGCTTTGCAACGGTTATCGCGTCTGCTTTTGGTTCGCCGCGAGAAAGTAGGGTGACCGATGAACAGTATGCAAGTAGCTGTGCTGCGGATTCGAATCCTGAGTTTCCACCACCAACTACTACCACGTCCATGCCGCCAAAGAGAGGTCCATCACATGATGCACAGTAGGTGATGCCTTTATTTTCATACTCCGCTGCGCCGGGTATGTCGAGTTTTCTTCGGGATGATCCTGTGGAGACGAGAACTGTTTTACCAGAGTAAGTGTGTTTATCTGTTGTAACAGTGAAGTCGCCATCTGTACCGCTGACGTTTTGTACGTATTCAAATTCTGCAATGGTGAGAATATCACCTTTGTATTCCATAACATGAGATTTAAGTGCTTCTCCAAGTTGTGCGCCAGAGATGTGCGGTGTGCCGATCCAGTTTTGAATGTCGTCAGATACGATAGATTGCCCACCCCATTCTTTTAGAATGAGAAGGGTTTTGAGTTGCTTGCGGGCGGCATAGACAGCGGCTGCTGTACCAGCCGGGCCACCACCAATAATAATAAGATCATAAAGAGTATTCATAGATATTGATTATATCACACGTGATATAATCAATAATATGTTAGAAACCC
>CAYWTC010000006.1:7942-14759 GCA_964461165.1 uncultured Candidatus Saccharibacteria bacterium
AAGAATTGCCGGGTATTACCCGTCCTCATCTTGATGAGTGTAGTCGTTTTTGTGAACAGTACGGCCTCGTCGGCAAAGTACAAGCAGACCACCTCGGCATTAAATGTAGCTCGAATGCTGTGTACGAGAAACAGCGAAAAGTTTTTGAGTCCGATACTCGCTTTATCTACCAGTCGGTTATTTCTCAAAGAAGGATTTCTATTATCGGTCTTCGCGAGGGGTTGGATACCTCTGTTGGAGGGGTAAGATATATAGAGTTAGCTGACCAAAAGCCAGATAATTCTCAGAAAGACGCCGTTGATCATATAGAACTTGTCCCACAAGGTATTTCATACGAAGAGCTCGTTTCTTTTTTACAGAATCAAGGAGTAGCTATGAAGGAAGTGATAAGGTCTCACCATGTGACGTATGATATAACGCTCCCATCTGGGTTTGGTATTAAGCTATCTCGCGAAATGTTGGTTGATAAAGTTTACCAAGTTGAGATGCTGTAAGCATGAGGACGAGGCACTTCACATAAAAAGCTTAGAGTTTTAAACTCTAAGCTTTTTATGTAGGCAGTACTTGGTTGCTATAAATAAGCGGTTAGTAACTCCTACTTCTTCCTTCGAAGGAAAGGTGGGAGTGCTTCCCAATCGTCTTCTTCGTCATCGTCATCGAATTTAAATTTTGGAGCAGGGGTCTTATCTTTTTTCGAAGATGAGTCTTCTTCTGGAAGTGCAAGGTCGATACGTCCATCATCTTTTGATTCTTTGATGGCTTCTTTGATGGTTTCTTTTTTTGGAAGCTCTGGCTCAGGAATGAGCTCGACTTCTTTTTCTTTGCGAGTCTCTTGTTGCAATGCTGACGGTCCACGAAGGGTGAGCCCTGTTGGGAATCCTGTGGCGATTACTGTTACCTTTACCTCGTCTTTTTTAAGTGTTGTGTCTTGTGCAATACCAAAGATAATCTTCGCGTCTTTGTCGACTGATTCTGTGATAATTTTTGCAGCCTCCTGAACTTCAAGCATACCGAGGTCATCTGATCCGTATATTGCGAAGAGGACACCTTTCGCTCCGTGAATAGATACATCAAGGAGTGGTGAGTTAATTGCAGCACTTGCGGCTTCTCGTGCACGGTTTTCTCCGATACCTCGTCCTACGCCCATAAGTGCTGTACCAGAGTCTTTGAGTATTCTCTTGATGTCGGCAAAGTCGAGGTTGATCGTTCCTGCTGTGCGAATAATATCAGAGATTCCTTCTACTGCCTGCTTTAATACCTCGTCACACATTTCAAAGGCTTGTTTTACTGTTGTGTTTTTATCAATAACAGAAAGAAGTCTGTCGTTTGGAATAACGATGAGTGCGTCGACTTCTTTTTCGAGCTCCTCGAGTCCTCGTTCTGCGAGCTTCATGCGAGATGCACCTTCAAAGAAAAATGGTTTTGTTACGACACCTACGGTGAGTATGCCTTCGTTCTTTGCTATCGATGCGATCACAGGAGCAGCTCCGGTACCAGTGCCTCCACCCATACCACAGGTGATGAAAATCATGTCTGCACCTTTGATGACATCCTGAATCTCTTCACGAGTTTCTTCTGCGCTTCGCTTACCAACTTCTGGGTCCATGCCTGCCCCGAGTCCTTTGGTGAGATTTTTTCCAATGTGAATTTTCTTTTCTGCAAGAGAGTGATGAAGGTCTTGAGTGTCGGTGTTCATCGAGATGAATTCAACCCCTTGAAGTTTGGAGTTGATCATGTGGTTGAGGGCGCCCTTTCCTGAGCCTCCTATTCCGATGACTTTAATTCTGGCGAAGCTTTCGATGTCTGGATTAACTTTTGGCATGGTAACTGTTGATTAGTGGATATATAGTAACTATACCACTATAAAAGCAGCTTGCGCAAAATAAAATTATGATGCGTTATTATGGCAAAAATTGAGCAAATATTTTTTTGACACGAGTTACAAGTGTCTCAAAAAGTTCTTTAAAAACATGGGTTTCTCCGTCTCTCGGAGCCAAAAAGGTAAGACCATACGCCCGTGCCCACTGTGGGTCACGAAGTTCGTCCTTTGTTATTTTGACTAATTCATTGCTTGTTATGGTGATTGGCAGTTTGAGCTCTCGTCTGAATACTTCACTGAGATGAAGCGTCGCACTGCTGCCTCCTGTCACTACGACACCCGCAGGCAAGAGTTCTCGTCTGTGGATACGATCTAGTTCTTTATTTATTTTTGTACAGATGTCTTCAAGGCGAGCATCGATGATTTCTTCGACGCGACGTTTTGATTGTGTCTCTTTACGAGAGCACTTTACCTCTTCCGCGTCTTCGAGGGTGATCTTGCATCCGAGAGCGATGTCTTTTGTTATATCATCTCCTCCCACAGCAAGTGTGCTCACAAGAAGTGGTGTGTTGTTTTCGTAGACAAGAAGTGATGTGACAGATGATCCAATGTTTACGAGAAGGACGCCGGCATTTTTTTGCTTCTTGGTGAGAAGTGGAATGCTTTCAGCGATACCGCCAGCAACGATGTCGGTAATACGAAGGTGGGCGAGGTCAAGAGTTTCTTTCACAACGGTCATGCATTGTAATGGGTACGTTACAAAGAGTGTCTTTACTTCGAGTTTATTGCCGTGCACACCAATGATTGAGCCTGTGATGTCTGTGCCATCAATCTTGTATTTGAGAGGTATTGTATGAACAATTGATTTATTACGAATGTCCGGTACGGCTTTCTGGCCATCTTTAATCGCCTTGTCGATATCTAGGTCTGTCACACTCGCATCTCCTCGTGACACTTGGGCGTATCCACTTGCGTGATGTGAGGTGATACTGGCTGCACCAAGAGAGACGAGAATATGTCGAGCCCGGTACCCAGATTCCTCTTCAATGGTTGCAATGACATCTTCCAAAATGTCCGCGGTCTGCTGCTTGTCTTCGATGGTTCCGCGACTAATACCCTCCGATCTTTTTTTACATGTCGCAATAACATGAGGAAGGCGAGATGTTTCTTGTTGCAAACAACCAACAGCACGTATATACGTGCTACCAATATCAATTCCAACAATCATCGCACCGGCTTTATTTTGCATTATGAGAAGTTCTTGAGGTGTCGCTCTTCAAGTGCTTCCATTGTACTACCATGATCATGACCTTTCAAATGAAGACATCCGTGAATGACAAGCAGTCGAAGAAATGAGTTGTACGACATCTCAAAAGACGGAGCGTCTTTTCTGGCAACACTGAGACAGATATAGATTTCTCCCTCTTTGTCCGACAAGGGGAATGATAAGATGTTTGTCGGGTAATCTTTGTTGCGGTAGGCAGCATTGCGAGCACGAGACTCCTCAGGGGTACAAAATGTTATAGAGAGGTTATATGACACGCCTAAGACTTTTTCTTTAATAGCAACAAATGGCACATCAGGAAGTGTGCCGTGTTTACGGAGAACGGTTATGTTTTTTTCTTCAAGGAGTGCCATGGGACAAGGGTGAGTGATTATCTGTCACTAGTTTATAGTGTAAACTCCGTAGTTGCCAGAGGCAACTACGGAGTTTAGTGACGTCGACGAGTGATTATCTTCGGCCTTTCTTGCGTTCGATAACTTTACCCATTCGCTTTGCGAGTTCGTACTTCGCTTTGCTTTCGAGCTTACGAAGTTTTGAGCGCTTCTCTTTAAGGTCTGACTGCTCTCGGTCGCTGTAACGAAGTGATCGTACACGAGGAAGGATCCCAGCCTCTTGAACACGCTTTTGAAAACGACGAACAAGAGAGAGAACATTCTCGTTTGAGTTTCTTTTAACTTCTACGTTTACGTTTGACATATGTAGGTGCAATTCTATCACAAAAGTCTTGCTATGACAAATGCAAAAGAGCTAGGACAGTAGAAGTCAATTGATGGGTCCAGTTGAACACATGCCAGGCATGTGTATTCATATAAAACCTACTTTCCCATAAGAAATAGCTTACGGACCGCGACGGTGTGAGTGTGAGACACTTTTTGAGCACAAAAAGATGTCGTCTATTTCGTTGGGAAAGTGAAAAGAAAAGAAACTTTGAAAAGTTGAATTTTAGAAACAGCTATTTCAAGTGTTTGATGTAGTCTGAAAGGGCGTCAATTTTAACTGTATCTTGTGAATGTGTGCTCATGTTGCGCACAATAACGGTATTGTCCATCGCTTCCTTTTGTCCAAAAATAATACAGTACGGAACGTCCATTTTTTCTGCAATGGCAAGTTGTGCTCCGAGAGAATCTTTTGCGACAGACTGGTGTACTGGAATACGAGCTTTACGAAGTACTTCCATAATACACAAGCTCTTAAGTTTTGCTTCAAAGCCAAGTTGTATAAAGTACACCTTTGGTGGTTTCATAATACGAGGAGATAGACGCTTACATTCTGGGAACATCATGATACGTTCTATGCCAAGGCCTGTACCTACAGCAGGGATGTCTTTCTTTGAGCCCATCATTTTCGCAAGACCGTCATATCGTCCGCCTCCGGTGATAGTGATTTCCTTGCCAGGTTTTCCATCAGACTGAGCTGCCCCACTTTCGTCGACGTCTATTTTGATAACTTCAAATACCGTACGTGCGTAGTAATCTAGCCCTCGAACGAGAGAGTTGTTGATGCGGTACTGTATACCCATTTCCTCGAGATACTGAAGCACTTCTTTAAAGTGGTTACGAGCGTCTGTCGAGAGGAACGCAAGAGATGATGGCGCCATATCTTTGTATGGTTGGCACTCTGGTTGTTTGCAGTCAAGAAGGCGAAGAGGGTTCGTCTTGATACGCTCATGACAGTCCTTACAAAGATTATCAAGATGCTTCTTGTAATAATTTGTTAGCTCTTTGATAAATGCGGGACGTGTCTCTTTGTCACCCATTGAGTTGATGTCGATAATCAAATCTTTAAAACCGAATTCTTCAAGAATGGTCGTAAGGGTGCGTATGATGAGGGCATCTGCTATTGATTTTTGAGATCCAAGGATTTCGAGGTTGAATTGTCGAAACTGTCGCAAGCGACCACGCTGAGGATTCTCGTGGCGATATACCGGACCGTATGAGTAGAGCATAACAGGCTGAGGGAGGTTCATCATGCCGTGCTCTATATATGAACGCATAACAGAAGCTGTAAACTCTGGTCGTACAGCCAGGCGGTCGCCACCTTTGCCACGGAACGTATACATCTCTTTATCGACGACATCCGTTCCTTCTCCTATTGCAGAGATGAAAACATCTTCTTTTTCAAGAAGTGGGGTGTCGATTGGTTTAAATCCGTAGTACACAGCAATCTCCTGAGCCTTTTCAAAAAGACCTTGGTATGCGTAGTAGTCTTCATCGAAGACATCGTGCATGCCTTTGAGAGATGTTGGAACATCTTTCTTCTCTTTCGCTGGTTGTTTTTTAGTTTCTTCTGGCATAATTATTGTTCAAATGTGTGATTCCCCGGTAAGTATGAGTCTTTTGACCATGCGAAGACTCGAAAGAGGACGCGTCCTTTGAGCTGACTTTCATCAAGAGGTCCCCAGCTTCTTGAGTCGTAACTCTTATCTCTGTTGTCTCCCATGACAAAGTATTGGTGATCATTTAAGGTGACGTCAGTACTTTTTGTAAGGTCGAGATGCGCCACGTATGTTTCATCGAGTGTCATGCCCTGTGGGTGTTGTGGGTTGTATATTGTCGTTATACCGTTTTGTACGACGACACGATCACCAGGGAGGCCAATGAGACGCTTGACGAGGTGCTTGCCGCCATATGTTGCGACACCCTCATAGAGTTTAAATACGACCACGTCTCCTCGATGTGGTGATCCTAGTGCATAACTTACCTTTTCTACAAAGAGTACGTCTTTATTTTCAAATGTTGGGAACATTGATACGCCGTCGACGATGAATGGTTGAATAATAAATGCCTGAATACACTTTACGATGATGACAAGACCGATAATCCATCGTAATAGTGACGCAGGACTTTCGTCATCTTCTAAAATTTTAAGTGCAATGAGACGATCTCTCCATGATTCGACAAAGATTGCGACACAGAGTGCGATACACAGAAGGAGGAGCACTAAAAAGAATGTTGCAGAGAGTGGATTTCCAAACGTGTCGGCGATAGTTTCGGTAATGATCGGCAAGATTTCCATGGATATGATGTGTAGTATATAGATATGATTTTTTATATGCAACATTTTCTTATAATGCGCATGCATAATAATTTTTCTTCGTTTGATATACTGGTGTGTAATGATATATACATTCGTCCTTCTCGGTAATCCTGGTGCGCAGTATGAAAGAACTCGTCACAATATTGCTCGACTTGTTTTCGCAATGATTGACGATGAGATTAGCCGCATACCTCATTGCGAATATTTTATTCCTGATACGTTTATGAATGAAAGCGGTAAGGCTTTGCGAGAATATTTGAAATACCACGAAGGACGTGAGGTTGTGGTTGTATATGATGATAAAGACTTACCGATAGGAACACTCCGTATTTCGTATGATAAGAGCGACGGAGGTCATAACGGTGTCAAAAATGTCATAGAACACCTTGGTACACAAGAGTTTATTCGCGTACGTATCGGCATCGCACCTCGTGGAGAAGGCGGGGAGACGGTTCTTGTTCATGGAGACATGGTCCAGAAATATGTAATGGGTACTATCACCCAAGACGAAGAGACTGCATATCGTGAACTAGCGCCGGCTGTGGTGCGTGCGGTGAGAGATATCGCAGAGCTTGGATATCAAAAAGCAATGGAGAGAAATAATTAACAAAAAAGAGTATACTGATACGTAGTATTTATTAGCCTCGAATATATCATAAATTATGTTTGGAAAATTT
>CAYWTC010000006.1:14780-27229 GCA_964461165.1 uncultured Candidatus Saccharibacteria bacterium
CCGTCGATGAAGGACTAGAAGATATTGATATACGACATGTGATTGGGGGCTTGATGGACCCAAATCAAGTACTCACAGAAGATGATTACACTACGATACGAACACGAGCGAGAAAGATACAAAAACAGCACCTCTTCGGAGTTGATCCTGACACAGCTATTAAGCTAGCATTTCTAGATCGTACACTTATCGTCGCTCGTGCTGCGGGTATCAACTCGTACACTGAAGGATTTCGTAATACAGACTTGGTAAGTCCATTTGTTTCGGATGATAAGCTTGCCACAGATGAAGTATTTCTTAACAAAGTTATTGATACCGCAGAAGATATGTATACGGCAGGAAAAGAGTCTATTTACTCAGAAGCATTGTTTAAGGCAATCACATTGTGTACATATCAAGCACGTGGTGGGGTTGCGGATAAGGAGACTGTATAAATAAATAAAGCAGCCGATTGGGCTGCTGACCTTCTAGTGAAGGCTGTTCCGAGCACGTGACTCGGCAATTTGCTGCCACAAGCTCCTTGTAGCTGTGCGAATTGCTTCGTCGAACCGCGCTTCATCGCCCGGACTAAGAGAGAGGCGAATACCTTCTCGTTCCGGGTGTTTTTCCTTCTGGCTTCGTGCCAGAGAGGTGGGTCTCCGGGGTGTTGCCATGAGCAGCCTCCTGCTGTTAAGGGAGTATAATTATATCATATAATACGTAAAATGTAAAGAGCGGCGCCCGAAGGGCGCCGCTCTTTATTGTGTATGTGCGTAGTCTTACTTAATTGTCGTAAGTGTCATACGCTCTTCATTTGCGTCAAAGAGTGTAATCTTGAACTTGTAACTCTTTCCAAGAGAGAGAGCTTCGCGAAGCTTTGCCTCATCTCCGAAATCAGATACGTGCACAAGGCCAGCGACTCCTTCTTCTACTGATACAAGAGCTCCGTGCTTGTTGAACTTGATAACAAGTCCGTCAACGAGTTCGTCCTTCTTGTACTTCTTCGCAGCTTCTTTCCAAGGGTTGTCCTTAAGAGCTTTCAAAGAAAGTGAGATCTTACCGTCTTTTACTTCGATGATCTTTGCTTTTACTTTGTCACCAACTTTTGCGTGGTTACGAGTATCTTCTACAAGACCCCAGTCGATCTCACTCTTGTGAACGAGGCCTTCTACACCGTCAGTAAGACGGATAAAGATACCGAATTCGACAACACCAGTGACCACACCTTCAACTTCATCGCCGAGGGTGTAATTTCCTGAGATGATTTCCTTTGATTCTTTTGATCCACCATTTTCTTTCTCAGAGAAGATAAGCTTACCTTCTTTTGGAATAGCATTAATAATGCTGACAGAGATACGCTTTCCGATAAGCTTCTTTAGCTCACGCAAAATCTTGTCTTTGTCACCATCCTCGATACGAGGGTAGTTCTCTTCCTTAAGCTGTGATGCAGGAAGGAATCCTGTAATACCTTGCCATTCGATAATGAGTCCGCCCTTGTTCGCATCTTTGACGACAAGGTCCATGACACGCTTATCTTTAATAGCAACTTCTGCCTCGCTCCACATGAGAGCCTGGCGAGCTTCTTTAAGAGATAGTTCGACATAACCATCATGATTTTCCTTCATGATAACTTTTGCCTTGATGGTATCTCCAATATTTATACGCTTGATAACGTCTCGCGCATTCATGAACTCGACACCATAAATGATACCGGTACCTGAGATACCAAGATCAACGTACAATGCTGATTTCTGAATTGCAATAACGATACCTTCGACGAGATCATCAGTCTTGATGATCGCTTCTTCTACCTGAACTGGTTCTGCTACTACTGTCATAAAAATATAATATGCCCCACACGAAGTGGGGCTCCACGTCGGTCTGGTGGTCTTATATTCATATGGGCTATGCAATATAAGGGGTTACGCCAGAACGTTATCTACTAATGAGAATAGCTGTAATACTACAATAAAAAATACAGCACCGCAAGGGGTGCTGTGCCTCAATGGTGAGGGATTTGCTCAGCTTACACAGCGCCGATAAAGATGCTACCGGCAGCCGTGTTGATGGCGTACTCAACCTGGATGGTTTCGCCG
Source organism: uncultured Candidatus Saccharibacteria bacterium (assembly GCA_964461165.1). Lineage (GTDB taxonomy): Bacteria > Patescibacteriota > Minisyncoccia > Phycocordibacterales > UBA5272 > UBA11704. The sequence continues at coordinate 16,856 of CAYWTC010000006.1, forward strand.
ACGACAGCCTTCCCGTAGGTCTCGTGGTCGACGTCGATAGTGACGGTGATATCGCCTGCGGACTCGTGCTTTAGGGTGATTGTCAGCTGGTAGGTTACGATGGGGTACATGTACCCGAATGCATATATTGGTAGCCCGAGAGGGTTGTCGTTTGCGTGTATCCAGACATGACCTTGTGTGATGCCTTTGTTTGCCACCAGCGCTTCGCCAACTTGCGTCGGGATATCCAAGAAGTCAAAGGCTTGAAGTGCCCAGGCTAGCCAGGGCCAATAGGTGTGTCCGGGCGCGTACACTATACGTTGCATCGTGTTCATAACGATACCTCCTTTTTTATACCGCTCCGACATGGAACAGCTCGCTATAAACTACAATGCCCACGCGCCTTCGTCAAGGAATATGTATATGCATTACAAATAGATAAGCTATGATAGAATATCTGACATGATAATCACGCATTTTGGACGACAACACTTTAAGTTTCAGGTCGGCGATACAACATTTGCTATTAATCCAGTATCAAAAGATGGTAAGGGTAAAATTGCAAAATACGGCTCTGATGTATGTCTTATAACAACGAATCACCCAGACTACAACGGTAAAGATCAGGTTGAACACGGCGGTAAGGAGCCGTACGTTATCTCAGGGCCTGGAGAATATGAAGTCGCAAATATTTTTATTAAAGGATTTGGCACGGAAACAGAGCTTCTTAACGGAAAGACAAAAAGCGTATACCAAAATACAAGCTACTGCTTTACCTTTGATGGTATACGGGTGACATTTCTCGGTACTCTTTCTCATATGTTGCAATCAGAACACAAAGCAATGATTGACGAAACAGACGTCTTGTTTGTACCTGTTGGGGATGACGAATTTTTACTTAATCCGTATGATGCGTATAAGTTATCTGTATCGCTTGAGCCACATGTGATTATCCCTATGGATTATAATGAGACGTCGTTACCTATTTTCTTAAAAGAAGCTGGTGCAGAAAAAGTTGAACCTGTTGAAAAACTAACGATTAAGAAAAAAGATATTGAATCAAAGCTTGGTGAGGTGATCACATTCCACGAAATGTAAGGGAAGGGTACGTTGCCCCTGATATACTTAGGATAAGAATATGAAACTTTCTTTTCGCTCATATGTGCGGCATTTGCGTCGTCAACATGTTCATGTACAGCATATACATGCGCTTGTGTGGGCGAGTCTTGTGACAGGGATATGTGCGTACCTTATCTTTCATTTTGATTATGGGTTGTGGCAATCCCGAGTTAACGAATCGGAGCTGTATGAGGTCGCTGTATCGTCTGAGATGAAATCTCCGATAGATGTCGTGCGAGATATTATTCTTAATTCGAAGGAGAGATTTTTCTCTGATATAGACGGCGTTGTATCAGATGACACCGGTGCTGTGTACGAAAAAACGCCCGAATAATAGCGCTGATGGGGTGTGTCTATTTGCTTTAAAATAAGGTGTGAATATGGTATACTAGATGAAGCTTATTGAGCGACTTTTTATATATATTTATGGCAAAAAAGACTACACAAGAACCTGTTCCAGAAGAAGTATCTCCAGTCAGATCCGGTCTTTTGGCTGTAAATATTTCTGAGGAAATGCGCATCGCGTATCTTGACTATGCGATGAGTGTGATCACTTCTCGTGCGTTGCCGGATGCTCGTGACGGATTAAAGCCAGTGCATCGCCGTATCCTTTTTTCTATGAATAACATGGGGCTCACTGCGGGGGCAAAGTTCCGTAAGTCTGCGACGATTGTAGGAGATGTACTCGGTAACTATCACCCTCACGGAGATGCGTCTGTGTATGACGCCATGGTAAAAAGTGCTCAGGACTTTTCATATCGTTACCCACTTGTGATGGGCCAGGGAAACTTCGGCTCACTCGACGGAGACGGGGCTGCTGCATATCGTTATACCGAAGCGAAGATGTCAAAGCTTTCGATGGAAATGATGCGCGACATCGAAAAAGATACTGTGCAGATGGTGCCTAACTATGATGGTACAAAAAAAGAACCATCGGTGCTTCCTACTGCGGTGCCAAACCTTCTCCTTACAGGTACACTCGGTATTGCGGTGGGTATGGCGACAAATATTCCGCCACACAATCTCACAGAAGTCGTAGATGCTACGGTGCATTTGATTGATAACCCGACAGCTACCACAGAAGATCTGTGTGAGTACGTTAAAGGTCCAGACTTTCCTGTGGGAGGTGTTGCTTTTGGTCAGTCAGATATTCGTCAGGCGCTTGCGACAGGGCGAGGGGGTGTGGTGGTACGTGGTGAGGCAGAGATTTTTGAAACAAAGAATGGCCAGTTTCAGATTATTATCACATCGCTCCCATTTCGTGTCGTAAAAAGTAATTTAATTGAAAATATTGCCGATCTCGTTCGTGAGAAAAAAATCGAAGGCATCAAAGGGCTTCGTGATGAGTCGACAAAAGATATTCGAGTCGTTATCGACTTAAAGAGTGGGGCTCAGCCACAAAAGGTGTTGAACTATTTGTATAAACATACAGAGCTTGAAAGCACATTTCACTACAACATGGTGGCTCTTGTGGAAGGTGTACCACAGACGCTTTCACTAAAAGGGTCTCTTGAAGCATTCGTCGGTCATCGTAAAGAGGTGGTACGTCGCCGTACAGAATTCGATCTGCGTCGTGCACTCGAACGAGAGCATATACTGCTTGGTCTTAAAAAAGCTCTTGACCATATCGATGAAATCATTCAGACGATTAAGAAATCAAAAGATACCCCAGATGCACACGCTCAGTTGATGAAGAAGTTTGATTTTTCTGCCATTCAAGCGACGGCGATTCTTGAAATGAAGCTACAGCGTCTTGCTGGACTAGAGCGAAAGAAAATAGAAGAAGATTTGAAGGCAGTCCAGGCACTCATCGCAGAACTAAAGAGTATTCTGGCATCTGAAAAGAAAATGCTTGCAATCATCAAGGCCGAACTTGAAGATATTAAGGCAAAGTATGGCGATGATCGTCGTACAAAAATTGTAAAACACAAAGCAAAGGAATTTAATCCTGAAGATTTGATAGCAGACAGAGAAGAGGTGCTCGTATATACCTCTGGTGGATACGTGAAGCGTACCGATCCTGCAGAATTCCGCACACAAAAGCGTGGCGGTGTGGGTGTGGTTGATATGAATACAAAAGAAGAAGACTTTGTGACAATATCTCTCACAACATCAACCCATAACGATCTTTTGTTCTTTACTGATAAGGGTAAGGCATATCAAATGAAGATGTATGATCTCCCAGAAGGTAAGCGTGCGACACGAGGTAAGAGTATTATGAACTTCTTGCAGCTATCTGATGGTGAAAAGGTAACGAGTATTCTCCCAATGCCGAAGGATGTAAAGCAAATGGCAGGAGTGTCACTGATGATGATTACCAAAGAGGGTACCGTTAAAAAGTCCGCAGCAGAAAGCTTTAAAGATGTGCGCCGTAACGGACTTATCGCAATTCGTCTTGAAGAAAAAGATGAACTTTTGGTTGCGATGTTTGTAACAGATCAGGACAATGTTATTTTGACGACACAAAATGGTCAATCAATTCGATTCAATCATACTGACGTTCGAGAAATGGGGCGTACCGCAGCGGGAGTGATTGGTATGAAGCTTGATACGGGAGATGTCATTGTAGCAGCAGACAAAATCCTTTCTGGCATTAAAGGTGCAGAGCTTTTGATTATGACCGCAAATGGGTATGGTAAGAAGACAAAACTCTCAGAATACAAAGTACAAAAGCGTGGTGGTAGTGGTATCAAGACAGTGAAGGTCACGGAGAAGACGGGGAAGCTCATGGTGGCGCGTGTAGTTACTGCGGAGAATGAAGAGTTGCTTGCAGTATCAAAAGACTCGCAGGTTATTCGTACAGAAATATCATCGATACCAACACTTGGTCGTGATACACAAGGTGTAAGAGTTATGAAGTTGCGCGAAGGGGACTCAGTCGCGTCTTTCAATCTCCTCTAAGGTACATAGTAAGAGGTACTACTGTAATATAGAGTTAGTTTTTTGATGTCTATATCCACTGCTACTAGCTACAACTAAATGCTACAAGCTGTATACTAGGTTCATGTCATTCCTCACTCCGGATCATCTTATTAAAGAGCTCTATGTTCGCCCCGGTTCACATGTGGCAGATATCGGCTGTGGTACAGGAGCATACACAATAGCTCTCGCGCGAGAGGTGGGTAGTACAGGACAGGTATATGCGCTTGATGTGCACCGAGAGATGTTGCACACACTTGCAGCTACCGTAGAAAAAATGGGGTTCCTGAATGTGGATACTGTCTGGGCAAATATTGAAAAGTCTTCACCATTTGAAAAGTACTCGCTTGATGCTGTGGTTGTGTCGAATGTTTTATTCCAAATGGATGACATTCTGGCTGCTCTTCGAGAAATACATGACAGCTTAAAACCAGAAGGAGAGATACTTGTAGTTGATTGGACAGAATCTCATGGCGGTACTGGGCCACATCCAGCACATGTTATTACGGAGGCTCGCGCAGAAGAGTTGCTCGTAAAAAGTGGATTTCGTGTGATGAGGAGATTGCCTGCTGGGGATTATCATTACGCTATTATTGCTGTTTCCGTGTAAACTAAGGACATGATTCGCAATATTTTACTTGGTGGAGGTGTGCTTGCTGCACTTCTTGCTGTTCTTATTTTCTCTGGGCGTTTACCGATAGGTGGTAGTGGTGCTAATGCTCCTGTTGGAGATGTTATCTTGTGGGGTACGTTACCGGAGGGGGCGGTGGGGGATATTTTATTTGATTTTAATGGCGCAGCAAAGACATACAGAATCTCCTATCGAGAAGTAAAAGAAGATGTCTTCGTATCACGTCTGGTGGATGCGCTCGCGAATGGCACGGGGCCGGATATGATTCTCGCTCCATATCAGACCATTCTTTCACAAACGAATAGACTGTACCCATTTCCCACAGCATCCATCTCAGAAAAAACATTTAAAGATACATACATAGATGGTGCGAGCATTTTTTGGTCCCCGTATGGAGCACTCGCACTTCCGGTATCTGCAGAGCCGCTTATTATGATTTATAACAGAACCCTTCTTTCAAAGAACGGTATTTTTGGCCCGCCGACATATTGGGATCAGCTGGCAGATATGGTGCCGCAACTAACAAAAGAAGATGGTAAGGGTGGCTTTATAGAATCTGCGATTGCGCTCGGTACATACAATAATATTCCGTACGTAATAGATCTTGCTATGGCAATCGTGGCGCAATTGGGACAGCTTCCAGTGTTGCAGCAGTACACGGACTCGGGTGTGTCGTATCAGATATTTGCCAACACACCAGTCGTGGCAGGGGGAAGTGTCACACCGCTTGCGACTGTGGTGCGTTTTATGACGCAATTTTCTGACTCAGGGAAAAATACATATACCTGGAATCAGTTTATGCCGTTATCGCAGGATATGTTTGTCGCAGGAAAGCTTGCGCTTTATATCGGGTATGCAGGAGATCTTGGTGTCATTAAAGCGCGTAATCCAAAACTAGACGTCGACATTGCCACGCTTCCACAGACGCAAGGGTATAACACATTTGCGACATCCCTTCGTATGTATGGTATTGCGACACTACGTCAAGCAAAGAATCCAAATGCATCTCTTACTGCGCAAGCACAAATCGCAGGAGGGTTATGGGGGCCGCAATTTGCAGCGCTCACCGGTGGTGTGACTCCGATACGTGCATACGTGCAAAGTCTTGAAATGCCAGAAGTCATCAAGAGAAGTGTTCTTGTGGCAAAGGGGTGGTACAATCTCAACCCGGTGAATGTTAATATTTTGTTTGCGAATATGATCAGTGATGTCATTAGCGGCAAATTAGAAATATCCGAGGCGACATCGCTCTTTGTGTCAAGACTTTACGATCTCTATAATCCTATCTAAACTACACGTATGAAATACCTCGTCACATTCGCCACTTTGTGCCTTCTTATCTTTGTCCCATACACTGCACATGCTGCGGTGATAGCGGGTGATAAAGTCTGTGGTACGTACACACTAGATGCACAAGGTAAGGTGATTATAGATAGATGTGTGCAGGAAGATATTTCGTACATGATAGATAATATTTTTGGTCTTGTTATTCGGGTGTCAGTGTATGCTGTTGGCTTGGCAATTCTTGGGGCAGCGGCGTACGTCATGATCGCAGCATTTAAAGGTGAAGATGCAAACGCGCTTCGAGTGGCAAAAGATAGAGCAACGAGAGCCGTTGTGATGTTGATAGGTTTTGCGCTCCTTGCGTCCGGTGCATACTACGCATTCCTTACGTACCTCGGAGTCAACGACGCGTTTCTGGAAGTGTTTCGCTCGCTCATATCAGTGCTGCCATTCGATCATGCATATGCTACGACAACAGATAGTGATCTCGATTATCTGAAAGAGCCTATTATTGGTGGATATGGTGAAAATGGGTGGGAAGAGTTGTTGTTAAATGGTGTGTATCTTTTTATTAGATGGTTTGTGCTTCCGATCATGATTGGCGCATGGGTAACAGTTGGATTTATGTTTGTGTTTGCACAGGGTAATCCAGAGATGTTAACCAAAGCAAAGAAAATTCTATTGATTACCTTTATCGGTACTGTTATGATTATATTAGCTAACGGATTTTTAACTACCGTTCGCCAAACAGCTGATCAAATAACCCCAGCATTACAAAATTAATTTATATTTATGTTCTATCGTCTCCTCGCACTTCTCCTCCTTTCTCCGGCAAGTGTATATGCTCAAGATTTTGGAGGTATTAATCTTAAGGGTCTTGAAGGATTCGTTACTCAGCTTTCAAATGGCGTGGTGAAGTCTATCGCGTATATGTTTCTCACACTTGCTGTCGCGGCATTCTTCTGGGGTATTGTAGAGTACATTTGGTACAAGCGTCGCGGAGATTCAGAAAAGACAAAGATAGGGCAGAATTTTATGCTGTACGGTCTGCTGGCGCTCTTTGTGATGTTTTCTGTTTGGGGAATTATCAAATTCGCTCAAAACATTATTGGTATTAAAGATACAAATACAATTGTTATCCCAAGTCTTGAGTTCCGATCATCTTCAAGCGGTACCGACGGTCTTACTGGGGCATCTGGTCAAACAGGTCAAACAGGTGCTACGGGAAACTTAAAGTTTGATGCTTGTATAGCAGCAGGTGGTGGAGTATCTGAGTGTCGTATCTTGTCGGGTATCGTCACTGGTACAGGTGGAGGTAGTCAAAGTGGGACGACTAATACCCCGACATGTAGCTCCATTTCTAGTGCGTCTTCTTGTGCAGCCGCGACAGGGTGTAAGGTTTGTAATAATCAATGTGTCACATCTGGAACGACATGTCCTTCAGCTGGAGGTTCACCTGCTAGTTCATCGGTCTGTTCCGGTAAACCTGACGGTGCGTCATGTATTACACCAGGAATACCTTTGCAGGGTATTTGTATTTCGGGAACATGTACTCCTAACAATAACGACTAACCACTATCCCCACGATAGCTTGCAGCAGAGTTCTAACACGATATACTTAAACTTATACACATAAATATATGAAAAAAGCATTAGCAACAATTGGTATGGCTCTCGCAATGGTATCTATTGCATCAGCTCAGGTCATTCAGGTGGGTGGTACTATTGGTGGTGTTCCTGTGCAGATTGGTAATCAAAACGGAGGTACGGTTATTATTGGATCTCAAGCTCAAGCGAATACAAACGTAGGAGGTAGTCTCCTCAGCTTGCTCGCGCTTGCGCAAAACATTGTTAATCGTTTGATACCGTTTGCTATTGGTCTTGCTGTGGCAGCGCTTTTCTTTGGTCTTGTGATGTTTATCATCAATGGACGCAAAGGAGATGCAGCTGGACATGACGCATGGTTAAAGTTCATGGGTATGTCGATACTTGCACTCTTTGTGATGGTATCTATTTGGGGGCTTGTAGGATTTATTGCATCTGTATTCGGAATATCAGTTGGAGGAAATATTCCTGTACCGTCAATACCAACAGGACCGACAAGCTAGGCTTCTTTCATATACGAACACACAACACAGACGCTATGTCTGTGTTTTGTTTTGTGGATAGAATGCTTATGGGTATACTGTATACATTATGCAAGAAATCGATTCTTTCTACGGGCTTGTTATTCAGTATGTTATCAGCCCACTTTATCAGCTCGTGGCGATGGTGGCCTTTTTATGGTTCTTGTGGGGTATGGTAGTGCTCGTGGCGAACTTAAAGAACCCAGAAAAGCGAGTCACAGGAACACGACACACTCTCTATGGACTATTTGGGTTGTTTATCATTTTTTCGTTGAATGGTATTTTGCAGTTTTTAAATGGCGTACTTGGTGGTGCGCTTAAGTTCTAGCTGCGTAGTCGAAATATACGTCCTGTGGTAGAATCCTCTTATGAAATCCGACACTCAAGATCGCATGGAAAAAATAGTATCACTTTGTAAACGTCGAGGTTTTATTTTCCCGGGATCCGAAATTTATGGTGGCCTTGCTGGAACATGGGACTATGGACCATATGGAGTAGCTCTCCGTACTACTATTAAAGCAACATGGTGGAAATTTTTTGTTGACGGGAGAACTGATATGTATGGTGTCGATGCGGCGATATTGATGAATCAAAATGTCTGGAAGGCGTCAGGCCACGTAGGAGGATTCAATGACCCTATGGTGGAAGATACAAAGACCAAGAAGCGCTATCGTGCAGACCACCTCCTTGAAGACGCAGGATTAGATCCTAAGGGTATGAGTGTTCAAGAGATGGACGCGCTCATTAAAGACAAGAAGTTGCAAAGTCCAGACAAGAACCCGCTCGGTGATGTGCGTCAATTTAATATGATGTTTGCCACAAAGACCGGCGCCGCGGATGACGACTCTGCGACAGTGTACCTCCGTCCTGAAACTGCTCAGGGGATGTTTGTTAATTTTAAAAATATTCTTGATACATTTCACCCTAAGCTTCCTTTTGGCATGGCTCAAATCGGTAAAGCATTTCGTAACGAAATTGCACCAGGGAACTTTATCTTTCGTCTTCGTGAACTTGAGCAGATGGAGATTGAGTATTTCGTAAAGCCAGATGACTGGAAAGCATCCTTTGACGAACTCTTGTCGCTACAAAAAGAATTTCTTATGAATATTGGATTGCCGGAGTCGCACATTCACCAGGTGGAGATCCCTGAAGCTGATAGAGCTCACTACTCAAAGTGGAGCGTCGATACAGAATTTGATTTTCCAATTGGTCAGAAAGAGTTACTTGGAATAGCGTATCGTACGGACTTTGACCTTGCTGCGCATGCTGCTGGTTCAGGGGCTGATCTTACGTATTTTGATGAAGATACAAAAGAGCGATATACACCTCATTGTGTGGAGCCAACATTTGGACTGGACCGCCTCATGCTTGCTGTGCTCTCATCTGCATACCACGAAGAAGATGTGGAAGGTGAAGTGCGTACCGTTCTTCAATTTAAGCCACACATTGCACCAGTTCAAATAGCGGTGTTACCACTTTCAAAGAAAGACGAGCTTTCAATTCCTGCAGAAAAGATTGCAAAAGACCTAAAAAAGATCGCACGTGTGGCATATGATGAGACACAATCCATAGGTAAACGATATCGTCGTCAGGACGAGATAGGGACACCGTGGTGTGTGACTGTGGACTTCGACACCCTTACTGATAATGCAGTAACAGTACGTGATCGGGACACGATGAAGCAAGAAAGAGTCGCGATAGATAAGCTTGAACAGTATTTTATAGCTAAATTAGCCTAGATAGTTTTGTTGGGCGCGTGGCTACCAGCTATAAACTACACACTGCCGGCGTATACCCCATTTTTGCAAAAAATGGCTGTATGAGGTATACTAGTTCAACTATGTCAAAAGTTCAGGACCATCTTCTCATCATCAAAAACAAGGAAACAGGCGAGGTGTATCACACCACAAAGAATCGTAAGCAGGTAGAGCGAAAGATTGAGCTCAAGAAATACTCTAAGAAGCTACGAAAGCATATAACCTTTAAGGAATCAAAAAAGTAATTTCATTTATTTTTTTATTCGGAATACATCAAAAATCACTACCCAAAGTAGTGATTTTTTGATAGGATAAGATGGCTCGGAGATGGTCTGCGTCGTGAAGAAAGGCATGGGAAGGCACGCTTGTGAAATCTCAACAAAACACAGGAAAGGAATCTCCTTGGTAAGGACGTGTTGAGGACGTAGCAAGTCACCCGATTCATCTCCGAGCAACTTTTGGGCCTATAGTTCAGTGGTAGAATAATGGTCTCCAAAACCATCGACCAAGGTTCGAATCCTTGTGGGCCCGCATATGTAAAAATCCCTCGCGCGAGGGA
>CAYWTC010000007.1:0-1714 GCA_964461165.1 uncultured Candidatus Saccharibacteria bacterium
GTATAAAGGGTACACACACACTAGAAGGTGCTGTACTCTGCGCGCACATAGCTTTGCGTGCGGACATGAGAAAAAGTGACTGCACCCTCTCTGGCTTATGGCTATACGGGTCACGCATAACAGGCCTGATGCAAGATGATATTCACACAGCAGATGAGTGTGGCATCGAAGTTACTGCAATGGAACCCTGTGCTGCACTCGCACTGTCCGTAGCGAAATTCAGTAGGCCGCACAAGAAAGTGTGAACACTCGCCACACAATACCCCAAGCTCTCGACTCAAGTCGAGAGTGTTTTATTATAAAAATACCCCCGAGAATGTCGGGGGTTGTGCTGCGCAGCAGCACTGTGGATCAAAATGGTCGTTGGTCCATCCCTCTCAGCGAGGTCTGATATGCTCAGGAAGAAGGCCGGGATCTACCTGATCCGACAACTCAAAAAAGGGAACGTCTTCACTATCTTGCCTCCTCCTGGTTGACCACCTCGGCAACTCGAGGGGGATAGGGTCGGCTGGCACACCGTGCGGGACCAGATTTCTGTCAACAAAACCTGATAGCTGATTGATCTGCTCTGGAACGTCTTCATTCATACGAACTCCTGTAATTAAGGTACCTCCTCAGCCTACCTCACTTTGTATAAAAAATAAAGCACCACAATAATAAACCACCAAACATGAGGCGGTGGATGCAATACTTACACTGTCCAGATATCTTACTTTGTAAATAATGCCTGCAACTCCTTTTGATACTTCTTCATGACATCTAGCGCTGCATACATTTCTGGTTTGCCAGATTTTTTTAGCGCTTCGATTTCTTTTGCTATTTTATTAAATAGTTCTGGGTCTTTTTCTACGGCAGCAGCCAGCATGTCCGCCTGATCCTTAGGAAGGTTTTTTGTACCTCGTTTAACTGCTTGTTTAATAAGAAATTCTTTTATCATATAAAATAGAGAATGATTGATAGATAGTAATTAGTCGTCCTTAGATGGTTCAATTTTATACGGATACGCTTATTGAAGAGCGTTTTTGATAACTTCATTAAATGCTTCTACGGACCCTGGATTTTTAATCATAGTGCCGTTGAGGAAAAAGGTTGGGGTACCTTGTACACCCAGTCGCGCACCCTCCTTAAACTCAGCAACTATTTTTTCTTCAATATCTTTTCGTGCCATATCGTTAGCAAATTGTGTCGCATCAAGACTAAGTTCTGTGGCGTATCCAATCATCATATCTCGTGCATTTAATGCGCCGGACCAATCTTGCTGCTTAGCATATAACATATCGTGCATCTCCCAAAACTTTCCCTGTACCGCAGCTGCTTCACTCGCCTTTGCTGCTAGGAGTGCGTTTTGGTGTATTTGTACAAGTGGAAAATGTTTAAACACAATTTGAACAGTGTCTTTATTATCAGCAAGCACCTGTTGCACAATTGGCTCATACGCCCCGCATGCAGGACACTGGAAGTCACCAAATTCAACGAGAGTGACTTTTGCTCCAGCTGCTCCGCGAACATGGTCAGTTTCTGATACTGTTACAACTTCTTGTGGTGTATTTGCTTGGTTCTTCATCGCATACGCATAGTATCCAAGCAATGCAATAACACAGACCGCAAGAGCTATAATAAATTGACCCTGTAATGTGGTAGCAAAGTGGCGTACGTTTTTCATATGTCATGTAGTATACCTTAGGAAATATTTCATGACCACAGTTGTATATTA
>CAYWTC010000007.1:1724-23054 GCA_964461165.1 uncultured Candidatus Saccharibacteria bacterium
CCATTAACCATTAACTGTACTCTCAATACACATAAACAAAGGTATTTCTTTACGCGACAGATCCTCAGCTTGCTTACGAGGACCCTTACCGCTTTCTTTGTGCGACACCCACTCCTCAAGACGAGATATCATCAGACGATACTTACTAAATGCTTTTACATAAACTTGAAGCGGTCGATGGAATGAGACGGTAAACTTCTTGTCCTTTAATGACCCTGGGGTCATATCAATTTTTATTTTTGATTCAGAGAGGTATTCTTCTACTCGACGGTACTGCTTATGCTCTGCGTCATCATACCCCCAGTGTGTATGTGTTGGGTTACGAAAACTTGGGTGGTTGATAACGCATATAAACCTTCCTCCTGGATGTAAGACTCTCGATACCTCGTGTAGTGTCTCTTGTAACTTTTCTATGTTTTGCAATGCGAGAATGCACACGACAATATCTTGTGATGCGTCCTGTACCATGTACAAATCATGAGACGGACTCACGAAATAATGTGAGGAGAATTTATGAGCCTTGTTTTTCTTTTCAGCGATTGCGATAAGTTCGTGCGCAATGTCAGTACCAGTTACAAAAGCACCACCCTCTGCAAGCAGTCGAGAAAATTGCCCTTGACCACAAGCCATGTCGACAACCTTTTTGCCGCGCACTTCGCCAATAATACGAGAAAGGTTTGGGTACACAACTTTTTCATGATATGTATCATGAGACTTTTCAAGATGATCATCGTACCATGAGGCAACAGGTCCCCATGAGGTTCCTGTCTGAGGAGTTGGTGCATGTACATGCTTCACCTGAGGACCTTTATGAACTGAGCCCTTATGTGGCCGGGCGGATGTTTGTCGTGGACGACGAGGAGACGGTGTTGGTTTAATCATAGAAGAGGTAATGTGTTGTCAGGTTTTCCCCACAACGCTATATACTCACGTATACTACCACGTTTTTCTACACCAGAAGCAGCCATATAACGAACGGTGCCAAAAATAGGCCTCCCAAACCACGGCCTATCATGTACACCTCCTATACTCCATGCACACCCGACGTACCCATTTGGGTCACGACCATCCAACTCGTACGTGTCATTGAGGTACACCGCAATACTCATCGCCTCCTGTGGAGACTTTGTCCACTCTAAGATTTTCTTTGCCCAATACATGCGCATATACCCTTGCATCTTGCCCGTTTTCACCATTTGTCGTTGTGCTGCATTCCAGAGATCGTCATGTGTTGTAGCTTTTTCAAATTCTTCTCGTGTATACACATATTGACGCTTATCACTTAATGCTTTGTGGAGCGTGTCGTGTGCCCATGCAGGGAACCCTTTGTATGAGTCATACTTCTCATTATAAAAACAGAAGTTCTCACACAACTCAGACCTCACAACAGACTCTTCGATAAATGAAGCTATGCTTCCCATTGTGCCGTTTGAGCCGTTCTGAACTGGATCAAATGCTTGCTCTACGGTTACTTTGGTTTTTTTAAGAAGCTCGAGAATTATTCTCCTACGAGAGAGATTCCCGTGCGATATGTACGGGGAAAGATTACTTTGCCCATCTCTATTTATATTATTACGAGTATCTTGATACGTAGAAAGTTTTGTATCTAAGAAATGTTTCAAAGCTTTGTGTGCTGCATGTTCTCCCGGAGTGAAGTCCCCTGTGCCAGCAACATCCTCACGACATCTAATGTGTGTACGAACGTGTTCCCAGTCTATGCTTGTGTAGGTTTCAAGAAGTTTTTTACTGTTAGTATGCACCTTCAACGTACCGTGACCTTCTAAGAACGAAGATATCTTCGCGTGCACCTTACTTCGTACTGTTCGTGCAGCAAATTCTTGTTTTGAGGAAAGCTCCCAGACTGGAATCACATTGTGTGCATCAACTTCATACAGAGGTACAGTATGAAAACTAGCCGCAAACTTTTTCTTCCACACACCCATAAAACGAAGTGGTAACTGATCAATAATCATGGCACCGCACGATGTTTGCATGTTGTGATCTACAAAATCTTGATCAAAGGTAATCACGAGTGGAATATTGTGTGCTCGCAAATCTTTTTCAACTTCGATAAGGCTTGGAATAACCCAGTCATAAAATCTGCGTGTTGCCCCGACCCACTCATGATTCCATACTGTATATACCACAACCAATTCTGCACCCTTACTCATGGCAAGACTTTGCGCAAAAAGAAGCGCGTCGTTGTCGTGAACTCGAAGATCACGACACATGCGATATACAACGGTACCGTCACGATACTCAAAGCCGTGCAACTTCCGAACACGTAGAGGATTGACTGACATAATTGCCAGTATAGCAAAGGAGTGCTAGGATCACGGATAAACCTTTTATAGGAGTACATCGTGAGGAAGCAACCACAAGCATGGAAAGACCTTATAGCCCTTTCACGGGGATCATCATCGTGCATATTCGACCTCTGGAAAGGCCCTTATGCACAACTTGGCCCAAACTGTGTGATTAAAAGAGTGCAGGTGCTAAACGGAGAAGCTGTGCTAGACATAAGCGACGGCTCCATAAAGATTGACTGCCCGAACACACCAGCACAAGCACGACTCAGGATTACAGGCGCCGTGGTGAAAAACCACGCAAAAACTTTCGTAGAAGACCTTCGTGGGTGCCAGGTTCAATCTTTACCAAAAACACGGACGCTTATGATCGGTGAACATTGTGTCGTTGTCACCTAAACCCGTCGACCCAACCCATAGCGCAGCTCCCAGCTGCGCTATCTATCTGGAGGAACTTCGTAGTAGGAAATAATAAACTTTACGAGTTTAAAGAATGGGTCAGTAAGTGTCGCCGACGCATACTCTGCCCCGTGAGGGTGTGTCTGGAAAAGGAAGATAATATATTTTGGCTCATATGCTGGGAAGTAGCCAAAAAATGAGTGCAGGTACCTATCATCATAGTACCCACCCCCTGGCTTTGACATTTGTGCTGTACCTGTTTTCGCTGCGATTGAGTAGTGGTCCATTTTATACGTACCATTTTTAAGCGCCGTATCGACTACGTGAACAAGCATGCGTGACACTTCTTCACTGGTAGACTGCTTAATAACAGACTCCTTTGTGTCGAGTGCAACTTTTTTAGTTGTGCCGTTATTGTATGTCACACTATCAACAATATGAGGCGTAACAAGGAACCCACCATTCCCAACAGCTGCAAGAGCTCGAATTGTTTGTATTGGAGTAATCGCAATACCTTGCCCGAACCCAGCCGTAGCATTATCGACAAACACAGAACTCTCAAGGTTATGTGTCAGACCCCCAACTTCGCCAGGAAGATCAACACCCGATTCAGACCCAAGTCCAAAAGCCTTGAGATACTTCTGAAATGGTCCTACGCCAAGCTTTTCAACTAGGAAAACAATACCCATGTTAAGTGACTTATCCAAAATAGTTTGCACATCTGTGACACCACGAGGTTTACTGTCAAAGTTACGAACTTTATAGCCATCAAGATCTCGGAATCCTGTGTCGATGTATGTCGTTGATGCAGTCGCTACACCAGCATCAACGGCTGCTGCTACGGTTATCGGTTTAATAATACTACCCATTTCATAGACACCGCTGACGAGGTGGTTCGTAAATACTTGCGGGTTCTTAACATCTCCAAAATTATTAGGGTCAAATGATGGAAGCTCGTCCATAGCTAAGATAGCACCAGTTTGAGGGTCCATGATAATGCCGCCTATCGTTTCAGAATTCCATGTCTCTCTTGTTTCAACAAGAACACTGTGCAAAACTCTCGCAAGCTCAGCATCGACGGTCAACATGACATCACCTTCATTGTGGTCAAGATTTGAAACAGTATCACGTTCTATATCCGCAAAAAGTTCTGCAAAAAAGTTTGTCGAGACTCCTGACTCGCCACGAACCAAAATATCGTTGTAGTATTTCTCTAAACCATACTGTCCCTGAATAGTTCTGCCGTTATTGCCCACAAACCCTATAACCTTTGCCATAAGCTCTTGCTGCGGATAGCTGCGCTTATTGTTTTTAACAAAACTTACACCTTTAATCTTAAGTGCTGCCAGACGAAGCATTGTTTCTTCATCAATGTTACCAACGACTTCTTCGTACGGGTCATCAACCTTTTTTGCCTTTGCCATAAATACGTCCCTAGATAGCGGCATGACTTCTGATATTTCTTCATACGCCTCCTCTGGTACAGAGATTCTCGTCGGATCTATTGCTAGTGTGTATGTTGTTGTAATTTGAGCGAGTGGCACAGGATCACTTTTGTAATGCTGTAATAGTACAGTACCTCTATCAAAACCTGTTGGAACCTGTTTTGTGTATTGATTCTGAGCGAGTGTCTTATATGTAGAAGTGTCAATAATTTGAATATAAAAAAGTCGACCAACAATAACACACAAAAAAAGAAGCCAGACTATGCCTACTAAATGTACACGATAAATAGAACGTTCAACCTTAGTCTGATCAATATCTTCCTTATCTACCATACAAAAATGCGTAGCTTGCAATGTCGTCTTTACGAACTGCGAACGTTGTATTTTTAATACGAGTAAATGAGTGGTCAGCAAGTACACCGTCTGTAATCATTGAAACCTTGTTTGAGTATGACGCTTCAAGACTAGCAATGTCTGATGAAAGATTTTTTGTAGCAATAATATTTTGCTTACGCTCGATAACAGAAAATACGAGTGACATAAGAACAACAATATACACAAGAGCAAGAACAATAAGTGTTCCCACCATGGTATGTACTACTTTTTCTTCTAATGTGTTGTGGTATGTGTATTTCATATGCGTTCTACGATGCGGAGCTGAGCACTGCGGGCACGTGGGTTATCTTTACATTCTTGATCCGATGGAATAATTGCTTTTTTGGGCTTCATCAGAACCTCGGGCTCTAATGAACGTAATAACTGTTTTGTAATTCTGTCTTCTGTGCTATGAAAAGTGATAAAACATCCTCTTCCGTGCGCTGTAAGGATATGAGGCAATGAGAGAAGAAGGTCTTTGATACTACCAAGCTCATCATTGACTGCCATACGCAATGCCTGGAAGGTCTTTGTTGCTGGATGTGTTTTTTTAAAGGTGTACAGCTTTGGAACCGCAGACTCAATGATACTGACAAGTTCGTGTGTTCGAAGAATTTCTTTACGTTCACGGTGCTGCACGATTGCTCGTGCGATACGGCGGGCGTATGTCTCGTCTGAAAAGCCATAAATGATATCTGCTATCGTTGATTCGCTCCAAAAGTTAACGATGTCATAAGCTGTAACAGATTCATCTCCTGGCTCCGAATCAAATGTCATAAGGAGTGGCTCGTCCTGTTTAAAAGAAAACCCTCGACCGGACACTTCAAGCTCTTCGGACGACAAACCAAAATCTGCGAGAACCCCATCAACATGAGTAATATCGAGGTCTTGAAGAATCTGGCGAATGTGACGAAAGTTACTATGAACAAAATGAAAGTGTGGTCGCGCTTTTCCTTTGGTTAGAACCTTCCTAGCTTCTTGCAGGGCGTCTTTATCAAGATCGATACAAATGAGTGTGCCATTTTTCCCAATCTGGTCAGCAATAACTTTACTGTGACCGGCTCGATTAACAGTACAATCAACATATGTACCACCCTGTTTCAAAGAGAGCCCTGCTATTGTTTCGTGTAAAAGTACGGGAATGTGAGACATAGACTACAAGATTCCTAGTTCACTTAATTTTCCTGCTAGTACGTCTGCTTCACCACTTACTTTTGTTGTAAAAGTTTTCCATGCATCCTCATTCCACATTTCTATGCGCGAATGCATACCAGCTAAAACAACCTTGTCTGTAAGTTTTGCAAACGCTTTAAGAGTATCTGGGATTACGATGCGTCCTGCCGCATCAACGTCTGTCTCGAAAGCGTTACCTAAGATAAAGCGATTAAAATCACGAGTATCTTTACTTCCAAAACCAGACTGGGCAAGCTTACTTGCAACGACACCCCACTCTTGTACAGGAAAAATAAACAATGAACCATCAAGCCCGTTGGTAATAACAACTTTCTTACCCAAATCTGCACGCCATTTTGATGGAAGTGTGCAGCGTTTTTTAGGATCAAGATCGTGTGTGTATTGGCCAATCAGCATAAGCAGTAATGGGTAGTACGTAATGAGTATTGGATAGCAACCCAAAAACTAAATACAGTACATTTTCAGAAAGCTCCCACTTCCTCCCACTAGAACCCATTTTACACCACTTTTCACCCATTACCCTAGAATATTCCTGTGGATATCGTATAGAAATAGAAAAACCCTGCGTTTTGAGGCGCAGGGTTTTTTCTTGGGTCATTTACAACCAAAAGAGGGTGATTCCCAAGAGATGGGTATTTCAATGGTAGTTCCGACGTATGTCATGATCGCCAACTTAGTCGCTCCAGCACGTAATAGAGTTTGTGAACAGATCAGACTTGTGTCATGCAAAATAGCAAGTACAACATCAGTGCCTGTAACTTCGGTACCTGAGCCCGGACGGGACAGTCTGTATGAGACAGCACGGACCCAGACATGTTTGAGCTCAGGAGCTATGACCGGCTCAGTACCGTCATCTGACATTAACGTTCTCTTTGCGAAAATATAGTCAGAGAGTGATTCGTGCATATCCTCAATATCGACAGCACATATACGGAGTGCAATACTCACGCTTTCACAGTCAAGCAACCCCAGAAGAATATGCTCAATAGTAATGATTGCATGGCGACTCTGTTGTGCGCCCCTGATGACACGGTCAAAGCAGTCTTGTAATTCCTTACTCACCATGGTGATATTTCCTTTCAGGAAAATCTTATTGCACATCCCTTACGGGTTCAATGTAGAATCCTACTACAATTAAAGAGAAAAAGAAAAGTTATAAATATTTTATAAACGTTATGCACTACTTACTGTCTTTAGGTTTTACCAATGGGAATAACTGAGTCTCACGTATAGGAAGCCCTGCAAAAAATGCAAAAAGTCTGTCTCCAAAACCGAATCCACATGTTGGAGGCATGCCATGCTCAAGCATTTCAATAAACGAGTCGTCGGCCATCATGGCTTCGTCATCACCAGAAGCGAGAAGTTCTTGCTGCTTCTGGAAGCGTGCACGTTGATCAATTGGGTCGTTTAACTCCGAGTACCCTTTTCCGAGTTCGCTACCTGCTAAAATTGGCTGAAATATCTGGGCAGTGGCACCATCGTTGTTTTGCTTTGCAAGCGGGGCGACAAGAAGCGGATGATTAACAAGGAAGGCCGGACCGGAAATATTCTTCCGACAATACTTCCAAAGAGTATCTGTAAGTCGTTCACGATTTGCACCATCATACTTTACGTGAAGATCTTGTAATGTACGTGCAATGTCTTCATCGGTTGCTGTACGGATATCCACCCCTGTTTGACGAAGTATCTCGTCTGCATAGTCAATCCTCGTCCAATCATGCGCAAGATCAAACGTGTGACCTCGTGTTGTAAATGTAGTCGTACCAAATACCTCCTTAGCAATTGTGCGGTACAGCTCTTCCACCAACTTCATACCATCTTCAAAGTCGGCGTATGCCATATAAAATTCACAATTTGTAAATTCTTGAAGGTGATCAGGTGATGACCCTTCGTTACGATATGCCCTACCAATTTCAAACGTCTTTGGAAACCCTGCGGCCATAAGACGCTTCTGCCATAACTCACCGATTGATATACGCATGAAGACATCCAAATCAAAATCATTGTGGTGTGTCGCAAACGGACGAGCCTCGGCCCCTCCCGTTGTCACCTCTAAAGTTGGTGTTTCTACTTCCAAAAACTTCTTATCTTTCAAAAAAGATCTTACGACATCCCAGAACTTTGCCTTCTTCTCAAAAAGTTCACGAAGTTCTGGACTCGTCAGAATATCAAGGTATCTATATCGCAAGCGAAGCTCTTCATCTTGAAGACCCTTATGTTTATCTGGTAATGGCAAAAGTGCCTTTGAAAGCATTTCAACACCTGTAACCAAAATACTTTCTTGTCCTGATTGTGTTGTAAATAGTGTACCAGTTACTTCAATGAAATCTCCAATATCAACATATTGACGATAGAATTCCATAACACGCTCACTTGATTCTGGAAGTTTGATAACTGCTTGAAGCTTTGCACTACCATCATAAAGGTCGACAAAAGCGAGCGCCCCTTGTCCGCGAGACGCCATAACACGCCCAGAGATAATGACCTGAACACCTTCTTTAAGAAGTGTGGCGAATGATCGCACGACATCACTTATCTCGTGTGTGCGGCGAGATATAGCTGGGTATGGATTTTTACCGGCTGCTTGTAGAGCTTCTAGTTTTTTAATACGCTCAGCGCGTAATTCTTCGATGGATGCCATAAAAATAGTTTATAGATTGTAGTCAATAGTTACTAGCAATACTACACATCATAGTATCAAATCACATAAGCTTAGTCGACACATTTTTAAAACTAAAGAAAACAAGAGTCTCACAGGACTCTTGTTTCTCACGCATGACAATCTGCCACCCCCTGTTACCTCTTTACGCTATTGCCTTAATCGTATATGTCATTTCTCCTTTTGGAGTTATGCATGTTACAGTGTCACCTTTTGTTTTGCCAATTAAAGCCTGGCCAAGTGGTGACTCGTTTGAAATCTTACCATCAAGACTATTAGACTCCTCACTACCAACAATAGTAAACACTCGCTCCTCTTTATCCCCCTTCTTTACGACAGTCACCGTAGTACCCACATGAACAGCATTACCTGTATGCTTCATGTCTGTTACGACTGCATTTTTGAGGATTTGTTCTAGCGTAGAGATACGATCCTCGCAGTGTGCTTGATCTTCACGTGCTTGGTGATATTCAGCGTTTTCTGAAAGATCTCCAAGCGAACGCGCATACTCCAAAGCATCCGCAATTTCCTTACGACGAACGGCTGTTAACGTGTGAAGCTCTTGCTCGAGCTCCGCTTTTTTCTCTGGTGTTAAATATTCCATATTTTTGTTGATGACATTCTACCACACATACAAGGAATTTGTAATATTGACTAAATAGAACTACGTCATATCAGATTACCCCTCAGGGAGGGGTAATACATACCTATTTCTCTTTCAAATAGTCTGAATGGTCTCGCATCCATTCAATAGTATCTCTTGCAGCAAATACTGACCCTTGAGTATTCGTCTTCTTTGCTCTCTCCATCACAATAGCAAGGACATACTCTGGCTTTTCATATGGGAAATATGCTGTCACAAGACTGTTAACGTGATCTTTCGAAACTCCAAGCTCTGCTGTTCCTGTTTTTGCAGCAATATCAACACCGTCAATACGAAGAAGTTTTGCAGTACCAATGTCTGCTTGAACAACCATACGCATACCCTCTTGAATAATTCGCAACTGTGACGGATTAAGTGATAGAGAAACTTTTTTTGAAACCTCTTTTCCTTTAAGGACATGTGGTGATACCAGGAACCCACCATTACCCAATGATGCGACGGCTCGCGCAAGCTCAATCGGCGTCACCTGAAAACCATACTGACCGATTGATGTGTGATAGGTGTTACCAAGTAACCAATCTTCTTTAAACACTCGCTGCTTCCACTCTTGAGATGGCACAAGTCCGTCAACCTCGCCCGGCAAGTCAATACCCGTAGCAACTCCGAATCCAAACATGGTTGCATACCTATGTATTGCATCGATACCCAAGCCTTTCTGATCCTTATACCCACCTCCAACTTGATAAAAATACTCATCTGATGACACAGCGATAGCCTCTCGCATGTCCACGTATCCGTGGGGTTTCCAGTCTTTAAAAACAGTATCTGGTCCACCATATTTATTTTTA
Organism: uncultured Candidatus Saccharibacteria bacterium; assembly: GCA_964461165.1. GTDB lineage: Bacteria > Patescibacteriota > Minisyncoccia > Phycocordibacterales > UBA5272 > UBA11704. Next base: position 11,555 of record CAYWTC010000007.1, read on the forward strand.
ATAACAATTTGTCCAGCACTAAAAAGATGTTTTTCTGGTGGAATAATATCTTCAATCAAGGCAGCAAGTGCTAAGAACGGCTTAACTGTTGACCCCGGGGTAAACACCCCACCGACAGCTCGATTAAGAAAAATATTTCGAGAATCGTTAAATTGCCGAGCTATGCGAGCCTTATCTTCTGAACTTGAAGCATTCGTCAAAAGATTGTTGTCATACTCTGGGTAACTCGTAATAGCTAACACCTCCCCTGTGTGTAAATTCATCACAACTCCCGCACCAGATATAAACGGTGCACGTTCTGCCAGGATTCGTATACTTTCGTAGAGCTTTTCTTGAAGACCTGCATCAATAGTAAGTGTTATATTTTCACCATTGATTGGTTGTACTGTTGTGTTTTCTGACTCTATTTCACCACGAGCGTTCACCGCCACAAGACGCTCCCCTTTGACTCCTGCAACGGTTGACTGATATTGCTTTTCAACGCCATCACGACCAATAAAGTCATCTTGCCAAAAAATACCACTTTGATCTTTTTTAGGATAGCTCACATACCCAAGAAGGTGTGAAAACCCTGGGCGCGCAATATAGACACGCCGAGGTATCTCATCATGAGTGTTATCGCTTTCATTCCACGCAAGCAAAACACCATTTCTATCAAGAATAGTTCCTCTGTGAGCAAAAAGTGGTGTGCTCTTAAGATGGTTGTTGTTTGCCAGTTCCTGAAAATCTTTAGTGGTAACCACTTGAAGAGCAAATAGTTTGACCGAAAATCCACACAAAAGTAAAAATACGACACCGATAACGATACTATTCATCATGAGAGAAATAGGCTTTTCAAGGTGTCCTTCGAACTGGTCCTTGTTAAGCCCTGAAAGATTTGTTGAGTCGAGAAAAACATCCTCTGGGTCTATTTCAAAGAGTGCTGCCTTTTTAGCGCGACGAGTAAAGATATGGCGAAACATAAAGATATACAGCAACTATACCACATACGCTGATGAAAAAAATTGGGTACGATGAGGAGGAAAATATAACATCGTACACTCCGCTTATACCGCAGAGACTTCCTATGATGATGTGTCGTCGTGATATCTTCATAGGACTATTTATCAAGATAAAAAAGTGCAGATGTGAGTGGGTTATATGCTCCACGAACATACACACGAGTAAAGACATCTTCCACCTCGTCTCGAATATCAACGACAGTACCCAAAGTGTACTCGGTACGCTCTCGAAGAAGCACCTGTTCACCTATGGTTATTGGTGACCCCTTTGGCAAGGTCGCAGTAAAGGACCCACCTCCGTCACCTTGAAGTAACAACATGATGCTAGAAGAAGCCGTCATTGCAGGCACCTCTTTTTCGTGAGACAGCAAGACACAGAGAGATGTTTTGGAATGGACATCAGTAATACGGCATACCGCTTGCTTCCCACGTATGTAGACAAGAGACCCCTCTTCTACACCATCAACAAACCCTTTCGACAAAAGAAGAGAACCATACAAACCAGTAACGTCTTTAATAATCATATTCATGCTAAGAACTTTGTGATCTGTTTCAGGCGGGGCAGGCTGATATGTAATCTCGTTTTCAAGCAACTCAATTGTTGCCTCCAACTCATGGATACGAGCCTCATACTCTTTTTTGTCTGTAAACATTGTCCGTACAGAGCCACCACCAGAACCTACGACATTCGCAGCAGATGACAAAAACACAAGAGGCTTTTCTATAACTGTATATAGAGCGCTACGGGCTGTATCCCAGAAGAAGATGCTGCCAAGCAACACACCCGCACATATACCTTTGAGTGCGTATCGAGATATAAACGATCGCCTATCTGAATGATATTTCATCTGTGTTTTCTATAAGGACATCCTTATAAGTTTCAATATCTTCTAAGATAACACCGGTACCACGTGCCACCGCAGTGAGGGGGTCGTCACACACACTAACAGGAACTTTGAGCTGCATAACAAGTAGCTCTGGAAGTTTGCGAATAAGAGCCCCTCCACCAGAGATAACTATTCCCTTGTTCATAATATCCGAAAGGACTTCTGGTGGTGTTGTTTCGAGCACTTCACGAATCGCTTCCACCAAAAGTGAGATTGATCCATACATTGCCTCTCGAATGTCTGTATCAGTGATCACAGCCTCTCGTGGCAAACCAGTCACAAGGTCACGCCCCTTAATACTTAGCTCTTCCCCTTCGTCGCCCGGAAGTGCAGAACCAATCGTCACTTTAATATGCTCTGCTGTTTTTTCACCAATAAGCATTTTAAACTCGTCGCGCATGTACGCAGTGATATCTTGGGTGAGCTTATCACCTGCGATCTTGAGTGACTTTGATCGCACGATACCCCCGAGTGCGATAACTGCTATATCAGTCGTACCCCCACCAATATCGACAATCATACTTCCGACAGGTTCGTGTATCGGCATGCGAATACCTATTGCTCCTGCCATCGGCTCCTCGACGATATACACATCCCGCGCACCAGCTGATTTCGCAGCATCATACACAGCACGCATTTCTACATTTGTTATACCAACAGGTATACCAATGACAACGCGTGGTCGAAATAATTTCTTATCGATATCATTCGCCTTATTAATTAAGTAGCTCAGCATTTCTTCTGTCACTTCGTAATCAGAAATAACACCATCAACAAGAGGTCGTACGATACGGATATGGTTCGGTGTTCGACCCATCATATTTTTTGCTTCTGTTCCGACAGCAACAACCCTATCTGTCTTATGATTAAGAGCTACGACAGATGGTTCGTTAATGACAATACCTCGACCACGAAGATACACGAGCGTATTTGCAGTCCCCAAATCAATACCAATATCATTAGAAAATTGGCGAGAAAGTCGTTCAAACATGGACTTAGTCTATCACTTTTATAGAACGCGCGAACCATCGACAAAATCATACTTTTGTTGTAGATTTGCAAGTGTAGGCACTGTCTTTAACTTCAATTCCCGAAAGGCGCGAGCAGTACAGAAGAGATCTAGCTAATGCTTTGAGAAGTGAATCCTGCCGAGAAGATTTCTTCTGTCTGACTGGCAAAACCATCGTGATCGAACCAGCTGACGTAGAAACCTGGGCTACTCAGATTCTCGAGCTTGTCATTTCAGAAAACCCCACCCTGCAGTGAAAGAGCGCCATACGCATAGTACAACCCCCTCGACTGAGGGGGTTTACTTTTTAAACTAACAAACCTTTGTATACATTGTAAGCAATTGCTCAATTGAAATCACCTCACCTGTATCGCTTTTTCGCTCTTTAATTTCTACACCACCAGCGAGAAGAGATTTATCACTCACCACCACACGCATAGGTATTCCAATCAAGTCATTATCTGCGAACTTACTTCCTGCACCTTCTTCCCTGTCATCAAAGAGTACCTCCACATGCGCGGCTGTTAGTTTTTCATAAACCTCTTGGGCTTTTTTGTAGGTTTCACTTTCTTTATCTTTTGCAAGCGAGAGAAGATGAACTGAAAATGGTGCAATAGCTTCTGGCCACACAAGACCTTTTTCATCTGCAAACTTTTCTACAACAACACCCATAAGACGAGACGGGCCTATACCATAACACCCCATATAAACTTCCTGCTGTTTTCCATCTTCATTTGTATATGTGTAATCAAACGCCTGTGTAAATTTAGTTCCGAGAGGAAAAATGTTACCAACTTCGCATGCTTTTACTTGCTCAAGTGAATCAAAATCCACATCAAGACGCTTCGCGTTTTCTTCTGTAACAACCTCTTTGTTATAGGCAATTTTATTTTTGCGGTCGAGATAAATAATATCTTCGCCAGCTTCTACGACTGTCTGAAATTCGTGTGAAAATTCTTTCGTAAAATCACCACCACCAGCGAGTGTAATAAACGTATCGTCTCCAAGACCGATCTCTCGGTATACATTCATATATACTTCTTTTGCTTTTTCGTAATACACCTTTAAGTCATGCTCGTCACGGTGAAAACTATAAAGGTCCTTCATGCGAAATTCTCGCCCTCGAAGAAGACCCGACTTTGCACGTGCTTCATTTCTAAATTTTGTCTGAATCTGATAAAACGCGGTAGGCAAATCTTTGTATGAGCGAGCATACTCAGCAGCAATAGGAGTAATCAGTTCTTCGTGAGTAGGATTTAATATGTACGAGTTAGAAGATTTCTCTTCCGAAGGCTTATTTGCAGGCATTGTCTTCATAAGAACATCTACCGTATCCAGGCGGCCTGTCTTTTCCCACAACTCGCGCGGTGCAAGAGACGACATGACGACTTCGTTTCCAATAGTGTCCATATGTCTTCGTACAATATCTTCTATTTTTTTAAGCACTCGAAGCCCAAGAGGAAGAAAGGTGTAGACGCCAGCCATCTCTTTGTAAATAAATCCAGCCCGTGTGAGCAAGATTGCATTCTTAGATACCTCATCAGCTGGGGCGTCTTTACGAGTTTTTGTATACAGTTGTGATTGTCTCATAGTCTTAGTATATCAATATAATGATGCGTCGTCGAAATGGCACATTATGCGAATAGAGCAAAAATATCTTTAAACGTAACCACAAGAACCAAACCTAATAAAAGAATGAACCCGACGCTATTGAGGACAACAAGCGCTTTATGTGGAACTCTTTTTCGCACAACGGCCTCTCCAAGAATAATAATAAAGCGTCCACCATCAAGCGCCGGAAGTGGGAGCGCATTAAGTACGGCCAAGTTAATTGAAAGTACTGCCACAAGCGTCAGGACCGCAGCCACCCCATACTCACTCCTGTCATGAACAATACGAGCTATACCAACAGGGCCCGACAAAGCTTCGAGAACATTTTCACCCTTTCCAAGCGATGTCACAATATCTGCAAGTCCTCCAAGGGTGGCCACAGTTATGTCGTATGTTTTGTACACCCCAAGGGTGATGGCTTCTGGAAGAGTTGTTGTAACCGTACCAATAGTATCGAGTGACACGCCGAGAGATTCCGTACACCCCTGTTATCGTTGTTTCTTCCTGTGCACCTGACACAGACGTGTAACCAAAAGTAATCGGCGCATCAATATTGCGTTGAATAAACATGATAGCTGATGTTGCAGATGTGAGTGATGGTGAGCTACCACGTGATGTAAGGGATGTAATAGTTGACCCCGGAACAAGGCCAGCTTTGTACGCAGGGCTTTCTGGATGAGCATCCATAACCACGAGGTGTACGTTTTCTGCGCGTGAGCCAAATGTAACATCGTCAGTACTCACACGAATATCACCATATGACGTAATGATAAACAGCACACATGCCAAAAGTACGTTCATAATGACACCCGCACTGATTGTTATGAGTTTTGCCCACACTGGACGATTGTTAAATGCACGTGGATGAGTTTTTGCAATATCATCTTTATCACCATTCTCACCCCAGATAGAAACATATCCACCCAGCGGGAGCGCATTGAATGCATAGGTCGTCTCACCCTTTTGTACACTCCACACTCGCGGCGGGAAGCCGAAAGCAAATTCATCAACCCTCATTCCTGTCCACTTCGCAGCTATAAAGTGACCAAACTCATGGATCACGACAAGCAAGAGAAGCACCGCAATAAACAAAAGTGCAGAGATATAATAGAGGAACCCTGTAACCACTAGCACTGCCACACCAATACCGACCTGACGATGCGCACGAATGTATGATATAAGATGTTGCATAATGAAAAAGTATACCATTTTTGACATGGCCCCTGAAAAAGAGTAGGGTTGTATCTGTCTGTCCCATCAACCACCAGGAGAACCCCGTGAACAAGTTGACCGCTATCATCATCGCCACAACAGTGGCACTGTGTGCATCTCTGGCACATACCCAAACCGTTGAGTTTGGAGCCATGACCTACACCGTGCTTGCAGAAGGAGAAACTGACTCCATGCTCTGCACAGAAATCAAACGCCCAAACTTTTTGCGACAACTGGTCTTCACCTCTGATCGCGAGGAAAACTTCACCCAAGCCATCATGGCAGCGTGCTACAAGACCATGAAGCAAAAGCAAGCCATCGTGACGCTTGATTTCCGGACGGTGTCCGGGAACTTCAATGCCGACGAACACATTACCTGCATGGTGACTACAAGTCCGCTTGCGACCAAGCATGTCACGCTGGTAATGCATCCGAGGATGTTTTCACAGCATGACCAAACGGCGAAAAGCTTCGGCGCCGAGTGCTTTGCAAAGTTGAAAGAGCAGCGCTAGCTGCCCCATCACAAAGGCCGCCCCCATGGGGCGGCCTTGTTTTTTCTTATCAACCTACTCACCGAGCACTTCTTTTTCTTTCTTTTCGAACGCTGCCTCGAGGCTTTGATTTGCACCATCGACAAGAGCCTGCATCTCTTCTCGAAAATGCATTCTTTCATCTTCACCATATTCACCAGTTTTTGCACGAGCGTCAATATCTTTGTTCGTCTCTTCTCGAAGTGCACGCACTCGCACGCGAGCATCTTCAAGACGCTCCTTAAGGAGCTTAACCATTTTTTGACGAGTTTCCGTGGTAAGTGCTGGGAAATGAACACGCAATCCATCTGCGTCAGAAGAAACAGAGAGGCCAAGATCTGCATCGTTGATTGCTTTTTCCATAGCGCCCAAAATTGTCTTATCCCATGGAGAGACTCGAAGTGTTTTCGGGTCCTCTATTGTCACACTACCCGCATGAGCGATAAGCGTACGAGCACCGTACATATCAATGTGCACAAGATCAAGCACTTGTGGAGTAGCTCGTCCTGTTTGAATAGAGCGATACTCTCCTGCAAGCCATTCAATAATACGTTCAACCCCTTGTTTTGTTTCGTTAAAGTTATACGACATAGTGGCTGGATTATATCACATCTTTATGACGAGGAATGAGAAGTGACACATACTCAAAAATTGCTTTTGGTGAGACTGAGGCATCCGCAGCATACGAAAGATATCTCAATAACTGCTTTGTATGAAGAGGATTCCGTGCAGGATGTGTACCATAGAGCGTAATAATACTACTAAGAAACTCCGCCGAAGACTCCCTATCTTTTCTCCCCTCCTCGTCCTCTTGCTCTAAAAGTTTCACTACACACGGCAGCTTCATGCGAAGCGCAGGTTGAGTTTCTAAAAAAAGCGCCGCATCACTATTGTCTGCCACATGATCCCTCTCATCTACACCTTCTCGTTCATGCTGCACATCCTCAACGATTCGTACGCGAGAAACAAATGTTGGGAGCAGGTGTTCTCTGTGACTGGTCAGGATAATAAAACGAACACCCTGTGGTGGTTCTTCAAGGAGTTTGAGCATCGCATTTTGTGCAGGAACAGATATCGTAGAAAATGATACGTATCCAATTTTTGTACCAGTGTGAGGTGTCTGTGCCCACGAAATAATATCTCGTGCGGTATCAATATCAAATACTGTTCGTACAAAGTCTCTGTGAATATATGAGTCTTTTCTCATTTGTGACCACAACATCGCACCGAGATCGTGCCTCCTGTGCGTAGCGACCACGATTGCGTGATGTTCTGGAATATCGGAGAGGTTCATACAGCTGAGTATATCAAGAGCATCGGCAAGATGTCAGGTGGTAGCTTTTAACTTATAGAATGATACTCTTACTATATATGAATACTATCTATAAATCCGCAGCTATTATCATCGAGAATAAGAAGCTTCTCGTGACACGTTCTTCGGGTAAATCCTTTTTTATTTCTCCTGGAGGAAAGAAAATTGGAGACGAGACTGACCAGCAAACACTCATACGCGAACTGGACGAAGAACTTTCCATAACAGTCAAAGAATCTGACTTTCAAGACTTTGGCACATACCATGCGCAAGCGGCCGGTGAAGAAAACATAGTAGTACAGATGCACATATTTATAGTCACTTCATATGAAGGCACCATAACCCCTTCACACGAAGTCGAAGAGTTGCGATGGATTACATCACTAGACGTCGAGAACATAGAGCTTGGATCAATATTCAAGCACGACGTCATACCACAACTACTCGCGCAAAATCTTATAGACTAAATTTGAAAACTAGCGCAGACCTGTACAGCTTACTTCTTAGAAAAGATTGAACGCTTGTACATATCGAGATGCTCGAGGGCGATACCCGTACCTTTTGCCACACAATAAAAAGCGTCCGGTGCAAGCTCTGCTTTTACCCCCGTGCGACGCTCAACCAAATCCGGCAAATGACGAAGTAGTGATGATCCACCACTCATAATAATTCCGTTATCGATAATATCTGATGCTAATTCTGGTGGAGTTTCTTGCAACACATCCTTAATAGCTTTTATCATCATACGCAACTCTTTATCAATTGCTTTCACGATTTCGTTCGTGCGAATTTCAACAGTTCGCGGCAACCCCGCAATAAAATCACGCCCTTTCACTTTCATCGAAAGCTCTTCTTCAAGTGGAAGTGCGGATCCAATAGTCTTTTTTATTTCTTCGGCAGTTTGATCACCAATAGCAAGATTGTATGTCTTTTTAATATAATCAATAATTGCTTGATCTATTTTGTTCCCTGCGCACTTTACTGAGGTACTGCATACAATGCCACCAAGTGAAATCACTGCCACATCTGTCGTACCTCCACCGATATCGACAATCATACGTCCTTGCGCCTCGTGAATTGGAATACCGGCTCCGATCGCAGCCAAGATTGGCTCCTTGACGACGTAGGCATTACGAGCACCTGCTTTAAGGGCTGCTTCTATGACGGCACGACGCTCTGTAGATGTCACCCCTGCTGGGACAGACACCATCACTTCTGGTTTAAACAAGGTAAAGCCGCCAAGTGCTTTGTGAATATAGTATCGAAGCATCGCCTCTGTTACGCGGTAATCAGCAATCACGCCGTCTCGCATTGGACGATACGCAATAATAGAGTCTGGTGTTTTACCAATCATATCCTTTGCTTCATTTCCGACTGCTAAAATTTTGTTGTCAATCTCTGAGACAGCCACAACGGATGGTTCTTCCAAAACAACACCTTTATGTGGGATATACACGAGTGTATTAGCTGTGCCTAAATCAATGCCGAGTTTTGTTCCGAAGAATCCCATGAGACACTCATTCTACCACGTCGTACCATATTAAAATATCGACAAAATAAGCTTTTTATGATGTTGTGTCACATAGCGGGCATAAGATCCTTATTTTAGTATACTGAGGTTACTATGCGCCTCCTGTCTGTTGCCCCACTTGTGTCTGGGTTTCCACATGAAGAGTTAAGCTACTTTTCAAAAGATGACATCGTTCCAGGTGACCTTGTCGAAATTCAAATAAAACGAAGAAACATTCGAGGCCTTGTCCTTTCGTCTATTCCCGCAGCAGAAGAGCGTCAATCACTTCGTCATGCATCGTTCACAACGAAAAAAATATCAAAACTTTTAATAAAAAACTTTCTTTCTCCATCACTCTGGAAATCTCTTGAATACATATCATCATACACCCTCACCCCTATCGGACGTCTTATCTACGACCTCATTCCCGAGCAAGCATTCAGCACACTCACAGCCCTTATAACACCTCCTACGTCCAGAGGATCAGATCTTTACTTGTTGCAGCAAGCATATGATGAGCGTATCACTCGCTACAAAACGACAATTCGAGAATCTTTCTCAAAAAAACAGACCCTTGTTATTTTCTTTCCTACCATTACAGATATTGAACATGCAAAGACTGAGCTGTCTCGTGGCATAGATGACTACGTCGTTGTACTTCACAGCGGCCTCACCGAAAAACAAGCAAAGACCTCCTACGATATCATCACACATGAAGAACACCCGATTCTTATTCTTACAACGCCGACGATAATTCCATGGCAACGACAAGACCTCGGCAGTATTATCATTGAACGTGAACATAGCCACTACTACTACACTCATGGAAGTAAAAGTTATGACATGCGATATGTTCTTGAACAGCTTGCGCGCGAAAGTAATATCCCCTGCACGCTCGGATCTCACATGTTGTCGCTTCGAGCTCATATGTTGTACCGAAAGAAAGAGGCCTACGAAGTCATACCGATTCATTTTCGCAACGACATACCCATTGAGATCATACCGATGACCGATGCAAACAAAACATCTTCACCATTTTTATCTCGTAAAGCACTCACCATTTTACATGAAGCAAAGCTCGAGGAGCGTGGCCATATTTTTATCTACGCCCACAGAAAAGGTATGTACCCGACGACGGTATGTCTTGACTGTGGCACACTCTTTACATGCCCTACGTGTGAACGCCCCTATGTTCTTCACAAAATCGCAGGAGTCAGGACATATGTCTGTCACGAATGTGAGCACATCGTGCGTCTCGACGAAGACACGACACTGTCATGTAGGCACTGTGGCGGCTGGCGTATGCAAACACTCGGCATAGCAACAACGGGCATTGAAGAAGAACTTGAGCGACTCGGTATACCACTCTACGTGATTGACGGCGAACGCACTACGACACGGGCGAAAATAAAAAAGGTATATAAAGAATGGGAGGATGCTCCTTATGGCGTACTTATCGGTACTGAGATGGCACACAATAGTCTGACACGAGCAGATCACATCATCATTCTCTCAATGGACTCGCTCTTTTCACTTCCTGAATACAGGACCGATGAAAAAATACTAACTCTTGTAACAGAGATGGGAGAAAAGATACGCACTTTCCCAGGATCTTCGCATAAGCTTCTTTTCCAGACACGACTACCCAAAAACAGTGTTATAGGATTTTTGTCGTCATACACATTGCTTGATATGTATAACGCACTCCTCAAAGAACGAGAAGACGCTCTCTTGCCACCACACTACATAATCATTAAAGCGACATTTGATAATCTCCCTGATCAGCTTCGCACCCGCATGGAACAAGAACTAGAACCATACGTCGTAGAATGGTATGAGGCGGGTAAAGGTGTCACGCTCTTGTTCATTCATATTAAAGAAACGGAGTGGGCACACAACACACCTATACGCGAACGCATTTGGCGTATAGTTTATAACGGTAATCCAGAAGTTAACCCGCTTTCATTTTTTTCTGTATAAGGTACTCAATGATATAAAAATATGATAAAGTAGCGATATGAAGCATAGCGCTCGCATCATACAAATCGATGACTCACCGACAAACCCTCTTCGTAAAGAGGCTCTTTCTGTACGCAAAGAAGAGTTTGGCACGACAGAGCTACAAAAGATTATTCAGGATATGACAAAAGCTCTTGCTGGTGAAAACGATGGCGTAGCTCTTGCTGCACCTCAAATAGGTATTTCAAAAAGAATATTTGTCGTCTCCCCTACGGCGTACGAAGAGACTGCAAAATGGAAACCTCTCGTGTTTATTAACCCCAAAATAACAAAGGCCTCAAAAAAAGTTGAGGAGCGACAGGAAGGGTGCCTCTCTGTACGTTTCGTGTATGGTAAAACTCATCGACACACTGCTGCAACCGTCGAAGCATATGATATCGAAGGAAATAAATTCTCATTCGGAGCGACC
>CAYWTC010000007.1:23064-26872 GCA_964461165.1 uncultured Candidatus Saccharibacteria bacterium
GACCTTATTGCTCATATTTTCCAGCATGAGATAGATCACCTCGACGGTATTTTATTTATCGACCATGGGTACGACCTAGAAGAATATGAATCCGAGGAACATTATAAACATCGAAATGATTAGCACTATATGAAGTACGCTTTTTTTGGAACAGGCCCACTTGCCGAAAGTGTCGTAGCCACACTGATGCGTGCGGGGTACGAACCGGCACTCATCGTGACAAAACCAGACGCACCACAAGGTCGCCACATGGCTCTTACTGCCCCACACATAAAGACCTGGGCACAGATGAAAAATATCCCCGTCCTCCAGCCCGAAAAATTAGATGATGCTTTGTATCACCAGCTCGTCACGAGCGACTGCAAGCTATTTGTTCTCGCTAGTTATGGAAAAATAATTCCCGAAACTATTTTACAGATTCCAGAGCATGGCGTACTTAATGTACACCCATCTCTTTTACCACGGTATCGCGGACCGTCCCCTATTGAATCAGTGCTCCTCGATGGTGCGATGACAACTGGTGTATCAATTATAAAATTAGATGCGCAGATGGATCACGGACCAATTCTTACTCAAACTGCTTTTATGATTAACACGGAAACAACTTCGGGTACTATGGAAGTAGAATGTGGGCAGCTCGGTGGTGAGCTTCTCGTTCAGGTGCTACCTCACTATCTAGATGGAACACTTACCCCCAAAGAACAAGACCACTCACAGGCAACTACGTGTAAAAAAATCACCAAAGATCTCGGCGAAATAAATCTCCATACTCGCGCCGACGAAATACAACGAAAATACAGAGCCCTTACTCCATGGCCAGGACTCTACTTCTTTATCACTCATAAGGAGCGTGTAATGCGCATCAAAGTAAATAAGGTCAACCTTACATTATCTGGTTCAGAATCTCTTGTCGCGTCTGATGTCATAATCTCAGTAACACCAGAAGGTAAATCTGAAATATCGTTTGAAGATTTTAAACGAGGATACCTAGAACGGTAACAGGTGGGCAAATTACAGATAAAACAAAAAAACCACTAAACGTGGTTTTTTTGTTTTCTGACATCTATTTATCTGATATCTTGTGTCTATACTCTGTATTTACTTTAATTCTATCTTCTCCACTATTACATCCTCAACAGGGCGATCTGCCCCGTCCGTTTGAGAGTTTTGTATCTTCATGGCAATGTCGAGGCCTTTTGTCACCGTTCCAAATACTGTGTGCTTACCTGCGAGCCATGGCGTCCCCGCAGCAGCAGTCACGATAAAGAACTGACTTCCGTTAGTATCTCGTCCGGCATTTGCCATAGCAAGCACTCCTTGGACGAGCTTGTCTGATGGTAGCGCCTCATCTTTAAATGTATACCCTGGCCCACCTGTCCCCCATTCATTTTTAAGAGAAAGATCTTTTGACTTTGGATCACCACCTTGAATCATAAAGTCTTTAATCACTCGGTGAAAACGAGTTCCATTGTAAAACCCACTTGCTGCAAGTTTTGCAAAGTTCTCAACAGTAAGAGGGGTATTTGTCGCGAAGGTAACTTCAATTTCTCCTTTGTTTGTTGTAAAAACTGCTTTTGAAAATGTTGTTGGTACTGTCATTGATGTTGATGTGCTTGTTGTTGCTGTTTGTAATGATGATGTGGCCCGAGGTGCGCGTATCTCTGTGCTTGACGCAGTGAGTTTTTGCTCAAAAGCATCGGCCACTTGGTCTTTCGAAGGTGTACGTGTACCACCTTGAAGAAAATATGCCATTGCCGCCAAAATAAAAATAAGGGCAGCGATAACAATATATGTCATTTTTGTATCTTGCTCCATAGATGCTTCTTAATCGATTAATCTTTTTAATAATGTTTTTACTTTGTGTGCACCTCGTCTCATAACAGAACGCTCTTTATCCTTATACGAAGCAACTTCCCGTATCAGCATATCTTTCAATACGTCAATTGCTTTGTAGAGGTCATCCTGACTTGTCCTGCACGTAGCATTATTACCCCGAATGTGTAATTGGGCTTCTGCCTGAAAAATATTTCCGTGCGTATGATGCTCAGTCGTCTTTTGAAGCTCGACGACGAGTTTCGCACTCGAATCATTATGAATATACTTTTCTAATGTTCGAAACTTCTCTTCCGCATATCGGCTCATCGCCTCAGTAACCTCTACGTGAATTCCTGTGATAATAATGTGCATACAAAATAAATTACAATTTATATATCTAGTATAACAAATTATTGTCACAGCAATGAGACAATTTTACATGAGAAAACCACCGCTTTTAAAACGGTGGTTTTCTGGGTACAAACGTAAAGAAAAGCTTTATTCTGTACGAAACTTTGCATTAGGACCAACGACACTCACATTACCAACGGCATCCGTTGCAATGATTGTATAGTAATAGTCCGTACCTGGCTGCAAGTTATTGAGTGTTACTGAATGAGACATATTTGATGTGCTGATACTATTTGAACTGTATCCACCAAGAGGGCCAAATCCATAACTTGTAATATCTCCTTCATTAAACATAAGCGGACTTGTGTTATAAACAACTCGCGCTGATGTCATTTCACTTGTATTAAACACAAATGTTGAAGATGTGCTGTTCTTAGACATTGACACATTATAGAATGCCGGACCAGAAACATCCGCCATAACCCATCCGCCTGAGGCAATCATGCTGTTAATTTTCGCCAAAGTAACAGGGCCTACACGACCAACCTGGTCAAGATTATTCTGTGCCTGAAAACGAATAACTGCTGTCTTTGTAAGACCACCAAAGTATCCTGTCACAAGACCTTCTGGGTAAACACTTGGGTTAGCTGCCATAAACTCTTGAAGAGAGCTTACATTAGTACCTCTCTGACCAAGATCAAGCTGAGATGTAATCTGAGTAAACGCAAATGCATGAGACACAAAACCAAGAGAAACGAGAACTGCTACTGCTGAACTCTGTATGATTTTTTTCATATGTGATTGTAGAATTATCTGCTAGAAAGAAACATCGAGAAGATAGTAAGAAAAAGTTCGTACTCTGTATATAAGATGTCTTGCGGTGCAAGTGAGCAGTTTTTTCCTAGATGTAATCGTAAAATACGAAATTACTTTTGTTGGAAGTACTTGAACAATGTAAGTGGATATGTCCACGAGTGATGAGAAGTCATTCAACGCTTCTCAAAGCTATATTCACAATACCACACATACGATAAGATAGCTAGGATTCTCAGGGACAATCTTTTTGCAAAGAGACACATGTCCCCATATCTCCTGTATACTCTCCGCAGGAGACCTTACTCACTAACCCTTACGTTCATGCTTACAACTATTGCAGTTATTCTTATTATTCTATGGCTTGTGGGGTTTATAGGGTTCCATGTGGTCGGCGGCTTCATTCACATTCTTATAATTATCGCAGTCATTCTCCTTCTCTTACGTATTATTCGTAGTGTATAAAATGAAAAACCACCCCGACGAAATACCGGGGTGGTTTTTCATTGGGGTGGCTGGGGTAGTAATCAGCCCTGCGGCCTGCGGTTCGATCCCACTATCATCAGAACAGTTGTAAAAGAAAAAAGCCCCAGTTGGGACTCTTTTCTTTTACAATGCTCTGTGGGTAGGGAGTTCGGTCACAAGTCTACCTCGCATTGCTCGAAGTAGACTCGCGACCCCGTATTCGATCCCTAACGTAAGCCAAGCAGTTGGCTTACTGCTCTTAGAAACGAAAAGTAAAATCCCCAGATATGAAATCTGAGGATTTTACTTTTTGCTCCGTGGGTAGGGAAATCGGTCACCTCGTCTCGTTTTATGAGTACATAAA
>CAYWTC010000008.1:0-6808 GCA_964461165.1 uncultured Candidatus Saccharibacteria bacterium
CGAGTGGACTGCCAAGGTAAGCGAGTCATTGGTAGAGGAATTCAAGAACAAACTCGAGTCCATCGGCTTTTCGTTCCCTGAGAACTACAAGGAACTCCGTCCGAGTGTGATGACGGAGGAGTGGTTGCCAAAAGTTAATCAGATATTGCAAACCTTGAAGGATCTGACTGGAAAAACATAGTACACTATATGATACTGTTGTGTTAAACTATAACAGAGCGTATAGTGAGATTATGAAAAGCGAGTCAGAAAAATTAGGTAATAACCTTAAGCGTATCCGAACAGCAAAGAATATCTCTCAGGGTGATATTGCTCGGGAACTTGAGGTCAGTCGAAGCTTTATTAGTAATATAGAGAATGGTAAGACAAACCCTACTCTAGCAACTATTACTAAATTAGCTAAAGCGGTCGGCGTATCGGCTGATCAACTAATAAAATAGCATGGTTAGATATCGTCGAAAATTTGATGCAGAAAGATATTGGGCGATGAAGCCTCTTTGTACGGTTTGCAAAGAGCACAAGGTAAAGGAGGGTACGATTTGCTGGGAATGCAAAAAGGCACAGCAAAAAACTATCACACAAACAGCAAAAGCACAGAAAGTTGATGAAATAATTAAGATGACAAAAAATACACAACTACAATCTGATACTGAATTTGAACCACAAGCTACCGTGGAAGATTTTGGAACCGTAGTTTCTGCTGATGCTCAAAATAAAATAATTAGACTTTTTACATACTTAGAAAAAGCACTTTCTCTAGACGATACAATTACTCGTGATTTTCGATCTGCCCTTGTGGCACCATCACCTTGGTGGCTAGCTGACTATCCACGTGATTTAGACAATCTTTATATTCGATCTTTTGATAGTGATAAGGAAGCTTTAGACTCCGAACAACCAAACGTGTGGCTTCGAGTACAGAAGAAAAACATTGAGCAGGCTCCACTGCTACCCGAAAGACTCGTGGAATGGGTGACAGAAATTACACCACTAAATAAACCCATCGCACTCGAAAAAATAGATAGAAAAATTTCTTTCGAGGCTGATAAGGAGCGAGTGACTGAGTTTAAACAATTCAGAAAAGAATTTGAGCAAGGTGACGACGTTCCTGACACTCTCACTGATTGGGTTGTTTTGGCTCCAGATAAACTACCTGAAATTATTGAGTTTAAATATGTCTCTGATAATTGGGTAGATCATCCTGAGCTTGAAAAACTTTTAGACGGCTATATAAATAACGAGTGGAAAGGGTGGGCTGATAAGGTACAAAAGATTTATAAGGCAAATCTTTTGTACGACCAGTTATACGCACTTCGCCTTTTGTTGAAAAATGAGGGAGACAATTACGAACTATTGCTTGGACATGGTCTTTTATCATGGAAAAACTCTTCTGTTGGTTCAATCTATGCACCAATTTTTCTAACACCTCTAACCTTAGATTTCGACGCTTCAAAACGCACTATTGAAATCAGTCCTGATCCTATTTTCAGAAGTTTTGTTGAGATTACTCCAGTCTCAGAGATGGATAATCCGGCTGAGGTTGATCTTGATAAATGGATGAGTGCGGTAAATTCTAACCCGTTTGATTTTTGGCATCTGGAAACCCTTAAATCACAAGCAAGCACTTTTTTAAATTACATGTCCCCAGATGGAGAGGATCATTTCAGTGATGAAATAACAACGGCTCCTGTTGTGACAGATAAACCAAGTATTTGGAATGCACCTTTGATTTTTGTAAGAAAAAGAACAAATAGTCTTTGGTCAAAATATGCCGAGACGATAAGACGTGACATGGAACAGAACGGTGCAAAATCCACAGAGTTCATAAATGATTTAATTGGCGAATATGGCGAAGATGCTGATCGTCAAGGTTCTGATGAAGATAATACTGAAGTTGCAATTAAAGAATCAGAACTTTTCTTCCCACTTCCATGGAATGATGAGCAAAAAAGAATTGCGGAGCGTATTGATTCAAATTATGGTGTTGTTGTAAAAGGTCCACCTGGTACTGGGAAAAGTCATACAATTGCAAACCTGATTGCTCGTTTTTTGGCTGAGGGTAAGAGTGTTCTCGTTACATCTCAAACAAGTAAAGCTCTGGATGTTTTACGTGACAAACTACCTGAAAATATCAGGAGTCTTGCTGTGTCTCAATTGCATCAGACAGCAAAACGAGATGACGTACTTCAGCAGTCCATTGCAGAAATAAGTTCAAATCTTGGAGAGCGACACACTAAATTTAGTGAATCTAAGGCAGAATCAATAAGAAATGAACTTAATAAAGCAAGAGAAGAAAAAGCTTCTGTAGCAAATAAAATTAGAGAGTACATACTTACTGATTCAACACAGACATTAAAAGCAAATGGTGAAGAACTAACGCCGATGTTGGCTGCAAAGTTTGTGAGCGAGCATCGAGAGAAAGGTAGTCTTGATTGGTTTACTGACCAAGTCCATTTTGAAACAGATTTAAATTTTACTGAAAGCGATTTACGTGATGTATATCAATTACTCTCTGATCTCGAAAAGCATAATCGAGGATTATATCAATCTGATTTACCGGAACTTTCCAGTCTCCCCAATGAAGATGTCGTTTTAGGTGCATTTGCTGCGTATAAAGATTTAAGTACAAAAGCTAAGGTTTCAAATAAAACATTTGGTAGTAACGGAACGACTCTTAGTACTGAAGACCTGTCAAAATTATGGGAGACACTTAATGATGCGCGAAAAGTGCTTGTGGGTATTAATGAAGAATATGAACATGAAATTTTTCAAGCTTGTGCTACTAGCCAAAGCGAAAGGCAAAAATGGGTCACAATTTTATCTAAAATATCTGAAAAGATAGGAATAATTGGAAGAAGTAGAAACAAAATTGTTGGACACGACATATCAGGTACTACAGGTTTGTCCATCAACGACCTATCGGATGCAATAAATGCTCTCAAATCTAAAGTTGCTAATAGCACCAAGTTGAGTACTTTTGGCAAGCTTCTGCTATCTACGAATGCTAAGAAAGTATTAGAAAATTATACTGTCGATGGACGTTCGCCTGATACATTTGAGCGTATTGATTTACTGAATGAAACGATTTCATCACAACTTGCCGAAAGAGACATAAAGGTCCTCCTGGATCAAGGATTTGCTACTTTGAAGAAAAGTCCAGACTTCAGTAATGAAAAGTTAGACATCATTCAGCTTGAAGTAGTAGTTGCTAATGTTGGACGCATCATCACTTACTACGATAATTTTTCTCTAGTCAAGAATCTGTTTGAAAAAATAAAGCAATTTCAGGATTTATCATTCACAAAAATTGAAGATATTGATACTGCTAGGGATTTGATTGCATCTAGTGTTGCAGGACATGAACTTGATAAATTGGAAAAGACGCTATCAGAATGGGCTACTTCCGTGTATGAACCTCTTCCTGTAACTGCGCGTCATGCAATCAGAGAAAAACTTTTTGATGCAATTGAAAAACGTAGTGGCGCAGCGTGGAAAAAGTGTCTCGAGGAATTAACTTTGCTTTGGGAGAATAAGGAGCTAGCTGTTCGACTTCATCAGATTTCTGAAAAAATTTGTCAACATGCACCAAACTTATATAGAGATATTGTTGATTTGGCTGATGCAAAACATAAGTTTGATTGCCCTGAAAATCTTGAGCTTGCATGGAAAGTGTCTCGACTTGAATCTTGGCTAGAACACATTCACGATCATGTAAGTATTGATGATCTACAAGCGAAGCATGAACGATTGTCTAAGCGAGAGTTCCAATTGAACTCCGAGTTAGTGACGGTACTTGCATGGCAAAGACAGATTGATAAAGTTACAAAAAGACAACGCGATGCGCTGATGGCTTGGTCTGATGCCATGAAAAAATATGGAAAAGGTACTGGTAAGTATGCTAATAAATGGTTGCATTCTGCTCAGACTTCATTAAAAGAAGCAAAAAATGCTGTTCCTGTTTGGATTATGCCTCTCCATAGAGCAGCACAAATGTTTTCTGATCCGAAAGCAGGAATGTTTGATGTGGTGATTTTTGATGAAGCAAGTCAGTGTGATATCCGAGGATTAACAATCGGATACCTCGGTAAAAAGTTACTTGTTGTTGGAGATCCTGACCAAATTAGTCCAGCGGGTATATTTCAAGATCAAGAAAGAGTATTCGAACTTATTTCAAGATTCCTTTACGACATCCCTCATAAAGACAACTTCTCAATCACTTCAAGTTTATTTGACTTGGCAAAAATACGTATTCCAAACATGATTCAACTTAATGAACACTTTAGATGTGTTCCTGAAATTATTGCATTCAGTAATCATCATGTTTACGAAGGAAAGCTCAAACCATTGCGTTATCCTCATCCAAAAGGACTGCTGAAACCTGCACTTGTTCCAGTACTGATTGAATCTGGATATCAAAATACCAATAACAAGGTCAACGAGCCTGAAGCAAAGGCTATCGTTGATAAAATTGCAGAATTGATTGAGGATCCAAATTACCAGCAGAGACCAGATGGTCATCTTTGTACTTTTGGTGTTATATCACTTCTCGCTGAAGATCAGGCAAAATATATAAAAGAGCTTCTCGTCCGTCATCCTAAGATTGGTGAAAAAGTGATTGAGGAAAGAAACATTGTTTGTGGCGATGCTTATGCTTTTCAAGGAGATGAAAGAGATGTGATGTTCTTATCTATGGTTAAGGCGTTAGATCCAAATAACCCAAATGACACAGTAAAAGCTCTAGCTGACAAGGGTACCGCTCAAAGATTTAACGTGGCAGCAACTCGTGGTAGAGATCAGGTATTTTTGTACCACTCTATTCCAGTTACTGAATTTAGAAATCAGAGTGATTGGAGGTATAAGATTTTAAATTGGTATTATGATCCTAAGACAGAAGAACTTGAAGCTGGGCGTAAAGCTCTTAAGAAGGAATTCGACTCGGATCGAGCTTCCCAGTTCTCATTTGATGTTGGAAATCTATTGATTGATAAGGGCTATCAAGTATTACCAGAGTATCCTGTTATTGGATATCGTATAGACCTTGTTGTCCAAGGTACTGAGGCACGACTTGCTGTTGAGTGTGACGGTGATCAATATCACACCCTAGAAAATTGGGAAGAAGATCAAGTTCGAGAAAGACAATTGCGTAGAGCTGGTTGGCAATTCTGGAGAGTGAGTGGGAGTGCTTTTTATAAACACAAAGAAAAAGCCCTTGATTCTCTTTGGGAAAAACTTAATGAACTTGGTATTGATCCAATTGCGGGACAGTAATAAATGACAGTCTCACCAATAACAAGAGAATATTATGAAAACTTTGATCTCGCTGTTCTAAATGACAAGCTCAATTTTTTGACTACTAAGATATCAAAACTTAAATCTGAGAAGACCAAGAAAATCTACTATACAGAGCTTTATGCAACATACTTACAGCTCATAGAGATTTTCTGTATCAATACGTTTGCTGTTTCAGATAACGATCTCTTGAAGAATATTTTTCTTTCTAATTGGGATATCCAAGAGAAAATAAAAGCTCGTTTTTACGAAGAAAAGAACCATGATGGCAAAGACTTTATAACGTACCTACTGAGTAATTTTGTGTTTGCAAAGAAAGATGACAAAAAAGATCGTACTCAACAGAAGTCGGATTATAAACACATGATCAAGGAGTCCATTGATGACTATACGAAAGACAAGGATTTCTTGAATTCATACAAGCATGGTTTCCGTGTCTTTTCAGGGGAAAAGAACTCTCTATCAATTGGTATGACTGGAGGTAGTACTATGACTAAAATTCAAGACTATTCTGCATCGGTTTCGTACTATAAAAAAGATAAAAGAGATATATGGAAATGTACCATCAGCTTCAATTGGGAGAGGGTGTATGTAAAAGCAATGGTTCTTATCACAGTTCTCGAAAATCTTAAAAAAGTGTATTTGAACGCTGGCAAAGATATTAACTTTGAGTATGTCACCTTTGAAGATAGACCAATGATTAATAGCAAGTATGGTTGCTTTAGAATTTGTAGCCCCGTAGAACAATAATTATGTTTAAACTCTTCAAGAAAAAAACAGTGTTCGGACCCATGAAGTCGATCCTTCAGGGTCATCTGGAGCAGATTCAGGGAAAGCAGAAATCCATACCGGAGGATGTTTTTGATGTGACCAAATTTTCTATAGAAGAGTTCATTGGCATATTTGAATCAATGGATACGTTGATCATGAGAAATGATTTTGAGGGGTGTATAAAGTTATCTAGATCAATTCTAGAAAACTCTATCAATCTCCAATACATCTACAAGGAGGACACTGAAAAGAGAGCGACAAATTTTAAGCTGACCCAAGTCAAAGGTATGGCAAAAAAGTTTGAAGCACTAGATGAATACACTTCTGAGGCAAAAGAAATGTATGAATTTTTTAAGGAGCAACTGAAAGGCTACAAGGAGACTAAGATTCGTGAGAAGTTTACATCCGTCAATTCTGAATCCCAATACCTAACGTCATATCAAAGGTTGTCAGAGTTTATTCACCCAACGTACAGACCCTCAAAGATTGATTTTAAAGAGAAGAGACCTTTTGTTGAGAACTTGAAGAGAATAGTCAGAGCGGACACTTGTGTCATTACCCTAATGAGCCTGAAAGAAGTCTGTACTAAATACGATCTAGACGGTGGCATTATGATGATTGATGAGCCCGGATACATAGGACAGGTATTTTTTGCTACAAACCCGAAGAAAGCGGAGGAGGAAATGAAAAATCATCCACTAGGTCAAAAGTGACACATGACTGTAATTTTATAAGCCTAATCCGTGTC
>CAYWTC010000008.1:6818-20237 GCA_964461165.1 uncultured Candidatus Saccharibacteria bacterium
CTTTTGTCACTTTTTATGAATCAAGAAGATAAGAAAAATCCTAATAACTGGACTGAGGAAGAACGAGATGGAATCGTCGGATTGTTTGATCTGCTAATCAAAATGGATAAGAAACAGAACCCTGATCTGTATAAGCTTCCGAAAGGAGTGGTGTTAGACGGACATGGAAACGAGGTAACTTTATAGGTGCTCAAAGACCGTCGAAATGTTAGAATAAAAGTATTAGCAATAACCTTACTGGGCTTGACCGACTACGGCTCTTGCTCAAGTACGCCAGCAAAGCAAAGAATATACTGAAAGCGAAGCTTACTTCCTAAAAGTTTGCTTTGTCTGGGGTAAGTGAGTGACCTGCGTCACTCACGGCAAGGACTCGAATACGGGGTCGCGAAACTACTTCGAGCATCGCGAGGCAGACTTGTGACCGAGTCCTTGTACCTTTCTGGTAAAGGAATATACTTAAGCTATGAAAAAAATTATTGTAGTTGGAGTTTTGGCGATGTTTGGTTTTGGTGTACCAGCATTTGCGGCAAAGTATAAAAGTGCTGTAAGCGGAAGATACATCAGTGGTTCTTCTGCAAAATCTAGCCCTTCCACAACATACAAAACTCGCCGATAGTACAGAGATTTTGTAACAGAGACTTCTTGTGCAGCAGCAAAATAATGACAAAAACTCGCTTGATAGTAGAAAATGGTTTTATTGAAACTACCGCAACTAGTACCGAATTAGGGATAACTGTTTTTGAAAGAGTGTTTCGTAAACTTGTGCACGAAGGAGGCTCACTTGGTAAGATTCAGCCAATCTATTTTAAAATAGCTGGTAGCTATAAGTTATTTGGTGTACTTACTTTAAATAAGGCAGGCTCCTATTCTTTTTTTCCAGAATTACCAGATGACTTCCCGTTTGACCATATGACGTACGGTAAAGACCTTCAAAAGGGTAATCACCACTACACAATAATTACTGGTACCGGACGAAAGCCCGCCATGCCAATCAAAGCAGAACTTTTGTCGAATGGTATATATTATGCCGCTACTTTTGCTATTAAAGACGTATTCTATCTAAAAGATGGACCAAAGAAAATTGTATACCCAGATATTGAAGGCGATGCTATTAATGAAATTACAGAAGCATTTTCAACTGAAGGTAAATTAGAAGGTTCAACCATAATCAATTTGAACAAACCAGATGGAACACTGTGTATACAATTCTTTCTTATACCAAAGGAGGTTGACTATAAGAAAACACTACCTTACCCAGCACCACTAAAGAAATTCCAGAAAGATTTTGATATAGAAGATGGAATAAAAATAGATCTTTCTAATGCAGTAATTCCACATAAATATCAAGACGAATATGTATTAGGGATACAAGCTTTCTTTTATAACAAGAAATTCGATAGTGACCTATTGATAACTACATCAGCTGGCAAGGGAGGATTCTATTCAAAAATAGACATGGAAAGACCTGCTTAGGAAACTCTTAAATTTGTTCCACCTTCATCACTCAAGAGTGCTGCGACTTTAAACAAGCTGAGTACAGCTTAATAAAGTCGGGAGCCCACATCCCCAGCAACTGATATACTGTGCGAATGAAAACTGCAATCATTGTCCACGGCATGCCTTCAAAGGAAGAATATTATGATCCAAGCAAACGCTCTGCATCGAGACACCATTTTATTCCGTGGCTGCAAAGGCAACTCATACTGAAAGATATTCTGACCCAGACACCTGAGATGCCTGAACCGTACGATCCTGATTATCAAAAATGGTCATCGGTATTTGAGCAATTTAAAATAAATAAAGATACTTTGCTTGTTGGACACAGTTGCGGGGCAGGGTTTCTTGTCCGTTACCTAAGCGAGCATAAACTAGAAGCAGGAAAAGTGATATTGGTAGCTCCGTGGTTAGACCCAACTTCTGAACTTAAAAGTAAAATGTTCTCATTTCAGATTGACGAAAACTTGAAAGAAAAATGTGAGGATGTGGTTATGATGTACTCAACAGATGATGACGCGGAGGTTTTATCATCGGTTGATTTACTTAGTAAAAAAATAAAAGATATAGACGTCAAGGAATTTATAGGTAAGGGTCATTTTACTTACACTGAAATGGGAAATGGTGAATTTCCTGAGTTGCTGGAGATTGCTCTGAGCTAAGCAAAAAGGCTCCACCTTCGTTACCTAAAGATGTCAGCTACTTCGTCAACCTGATATAGGTTAATGAAGTAGCGAGACTAACAATGAGTATCTAGACAAAACAATTTTATATTGTATAATAGTTCCCAGCAGGTCATTTCAGATTTGCAAACCAAACTTTTTGGAGAACCGCATGGAGCATATTGACTGGCAGGTCGTAGTCGACCGTAGCCCAAAAGGCTACGTCGAACTCAACAATGGCAAGCACATCTATTACGGCCCTGTCGACCGGGTCGAAGTCATCGACGACAACGTCGAAATCTTTGTGCAGTGGGCTGCAAAAAAGCAGCTCGACCGTCACGGGATTCCAGTTGGGAAGTGGGAAGTCACCTCACGGGAACCCAGTCGACTCATCAAAATTCCCAACAATACGGCGCCGTTCGTGATCGAGTCGACACCAGAAAAGGGTGACAGGGTGCGTTTCGGAATGGTAAACATCCTGTACTTCGACCAGGTTGGCAAGCTGACGCTCGAACAGGTTCAGGCAGATCAAGCGTCCGCATGATCCCGCAGTTTCTTCATAACCCCGTCTTTCAACAAGCCTGTTGGAGGGCGGTTTCTTTTTATACTAAAAAACAAAACCTCTTTTAAGTATACTCCAAACACCCGAAACCTCACCCGATAAGACCCCTCACAAGCTTGTATATCTGTTCATACGTCACTTCTGCCACCTTACGATCAACAAACGTAGGGTTGTCTACGTCCCACCACAGAACATTCTTTGTGTTTCTTAGAAAATCAGGGACAAAAGGTTCTTCTGCCATAGATACAACAATATCTGCTTCATAGATAAGTTCAGGTGTAAGCTTTTTCATTGTATTGTTTCGCACATGTATATTGTTTTCCTCCATAACGTGGAAGAAATCGTCTTTACGAAAGAAGTTCTTGATCAAAGCGCCTTCGGGGGCGTCTTGCGAACCAACGTATGTGCCAGCAGAAAAAGCGTCTTGGGTACTCGTCATTTGATTGTACAGAGCTGCTGCCATCTGGCTGCGGAATTGATTGTTTTTGCAAATAAATAATACTTTCATATAGAATTTTAATTAATAACGTATAAGATCCAGCACCTTACGGTGCCGGAATAAAATGAGCAACGAACTGTTTGTTACATTTTGCCCTGAATAAACTTCACAGCCTGTTCGATGGAAGCAAAACCAACATTCTGCACAAGGATACGCGATCCACGCTTGTCCTCGAAGGGCTCGAATATGTCGCTAAACATTCGGTACATGAGTAGCGCCTCTTCGCACGAGAGGAGGTGACCAACGCGCTCGTACCTATTGAGCCTGGCTCTCACTACGCTATACGGACAGCGAATCTCGATCCAGACTACGTGTATTCCTCGTTCTCTACAGAACTCGTCGATCTTCTTGCGAAGTGCCGCAAGGTGAAAGACCTCGTCCATCACCACAAGATGTGCCCCACCGAGAAAGAGTGTTTGTGCATGATCAAGTGCCTTCTGGTAATAACCCCAGCGCACATCTGGTGGATCAATATCTTCTTTCACACGACGTGGATCGACGTCAGTTCTCTTGAAGTCATCGAGATCGATCGTGCTCCCGTTGTTCATCTCGCAAAAAAGCTTGGAGATGGTCGTCTTGCCGACACCAGGGAGACCAGAGAACATAACTAGCTTGTTCATGCTTACCTTTCGTATTGGTTGTTAAAAGAACAAAACCGACCTCTGATGAGGCCGGTTTTGAGAAGATGAAGAAATAAATTCAGCGCCTTAAACAAGCCTCATACCTGAGCAGCTATGATAGCTATAAGAAACGGTGCTGATTTGATTTTTCCTCCAAGATTGCATATTTCCATATTACGTGCGTGACATTAGTTTGTCAAACTCAATTGCACTTATTTTGTACAGAGGTATATTTGTGGTACGTTTAATCTATATTTGTTTCAGGAGTTCTTTCTATGAACCGTGTAGTACAGAGAGCATTTTTTCTCCTTGCATATGTCACACTTTTGGGGTGTTCACAACTTCCAGAGTGGGTGCACGCGCCAGACGTCGAACTTTCAGTTAGAGTTCACAACACTGTGCAGCGGCCTGGATATCTGGACGAAGAGGGTGTCTGCCACTTATTTTTCACGTTCTCTCCATCTGGACTAGAGCAGGCCGCCGTGGCCAAGGATCTAGAGCGCTGCGAGAAGGGACGAGGTGGGAAAGGATTCTCTCTTTCGAGAAAACCCGGGGTAGAGAATATTCGACTGTACTCCGTACCAACAATTGCTGGTGTGGGCGGAAGAAAGTACAGTATTGATAAATTGCAAAATGATCCGCGAGATACTATCTGCATTGGAGATTGTGGGTATTTCGGTATTATCTTTGAAGGGGATGGCTGGTGTGGTATCGTTTACGTGAAAAACGAACACTCGAACTACAACAAACACCTTGCACACGAGCTCTTACATGCGGCTGTTGGAGAATTCCACAAAAGAGGGGGTGGTAGCTGGCAGTGGCTGCCAGAAACAAGCTGGAAGAAAAACAGAAAGTGCAATGTCTCACGTATGAGCAACGAAACCACCGACCAGGTGGTTTCTTTTCGATAAAACTTGATAATAAAAACTATATATACTACTACTTATGTATCCTTATGTATTTTGTCTACATCCTTGAATGCGCAGATTCCACACTCTATGTCGGGTCTACGAATAATATAGAGAAAAGGTTACACGAGCATAATGCATTAAAGTCTGGTGCACACTATACAAAAATACGCCGACCGGTAGTATTAAAATATACGGAAGAACTTCCTAGCTTATCAGATGCACGAAAAAGGGAGGCCGAGATAAAGAGCTGGCCACGTAGTAAAAAGTTAGCATTGTTTTTATCTGTATAAACAAAATGTATACTACGTAGACTACCTATGGACGACAACAAGAGCTCCTACAAAGACAGAAGATACGATATCATTCCATATGATATTTCTTGGCCCGAGCAATTCGAAAATTACAAGACAATACTGCGCAGCATATACGGTGATGTGCAGATTGAACACATCGGCAGCACATCTGTCCCTGGCATGACAGGGAAGCCGTGCATTGATGTGTTGGTTATTCTTGACGATCTACGTATTGTTGAAAATCATATTCACGATATGGAGCAAGCGGGGTTTGAATATACGAGCAAGACCGTCAAAGATAACTCAATTCTTTTTAGAGTCGCGAAAGATAATGCCGTACTCGCTAATATTCATTTCTTCCCGACAGGTCACCCACATAACAATGAAATGCTTGCCGTAAGAAACTATCTTCGATCTCACCCAGAAGAGGTGGCAGCATATTCACACCTTAAGAATGACCTCTATACAACGTATCAAAATGACTACGCTTCATATCGAATACACAAAGATGTGTACATGAAAGGGCTGAATGCACGAGCCACTGAGGCTTGATATACTTAATAACAAGAACACACGCATGAAAGTACTTAAATTACATCAACTTTGGTAAAACCAATCCTCCAAGGCACGAAGATAAGTACCTGGAGAATGTTTGATGAGAAAAATTTACAGCAAGGTGATGAGATTTCTTGTGTTGAAAAAGAAACAGGGGAGGAATTTGCTAGGGCTAGCATTACTCATGTTGTAGAAAAAAAGTTACACGAGCTGACTGATCAAGATTTTGAAGGACATGAACGATATGAAAATATTGATGCTATGTGTACAGCGTATAGCCTGTATTACACATGTAATGTCACCCCTGAAAGTATCATCAAAATCGTAAGTTTTAAACTGCTATAAAAAGAAAAATCGCAGAAGCGACTTTTCGCTTCTGCGACGTAATGCCTCACTCAGGGACAACTTCAATGTCACCGAAGTTGATCTGTGAGTGATGCTTGTCCTTGCCTTCACCCCAAACACATGAGGCAAAGAGGGGGTAATCCCGACCAGGATCATCCGTGCGCAATACGCAGAGGACAACGCCCGTAGGACCATCGTTCCGATCGCGTTTGCGGCGAACCTTTTTGCCAACCCACGTTTTCTGGGCCGCAAGAATCAAAGCGAGGCGACGACGGCCTTCACCTTCGCCAGCCTTGAACAAATAGTCCAGCATTTTGCCGCATGCGCCTTTCGTGGCGGGCGGAGTAATACCGTATTTCTTAAGCGCTTGGATCTGCTCTTCTGTTGCTTTTGGCATTTTTAGTGCTCACTTTCAAAATAGTTTGGTTAGTCCGGAATCAAGCGTAGCTCGTCAAGAGTTACCTGTTCGACAACATGCTGACAAGAAGTCGTGATCCAGGTCACAGAGGCTTGGAAATGGGACGCTTCTTCTGCTCCGAGCGCCAGAGGATCAGCAATCACATCAATACCACAAACCAAACCCGTGATAACGCCAGCGCTTCCAGGAAACTTGGTGTGCGTCACTTTCTTGGCGCCCCATTCGAACTGAAGGTTGCGAACAAAGTCCGCACGCCTGTCAACACTGGTGCGAGTTTTATGCTCGACCAGGTAGCTTAGCAAACGTGAACAATCAGCCTTGCTAATGGGCGCAACGAGCCCAAATCGTGCAAGACTGATTCGTTGCACGAGCGTCGACGGCTCATCTTTGACGGCCTTCATGGGATGTCCTTTCAAAAAAACAAGAGACTTATATTATACTATAAAAATGCAATAGTGTCAAACTGTGCTTTGCTATCACACACAATGTATATTTACGATAGAATAAAGATTACACCATACAAATATCTCTTGCGCTAGGACAAAACAAGGGAGTATACTGACACAACTTAGTAACTAATATTTTGCATTATATGAGTTTTCAATCACCACACCAAGCACCTGAAAATGCAATCTATATAGATACACACATGTCTCCTCTTATGCTTGATCTTGCACAAGAAGCGCTCGAAATGAGGTCCCGCGCAGAACCACTCGTTAAAAATCTCACCCGACTAACAGATCTCGCCATCATGCGAGCTCGACCTGGGAACAAGGCCTAAAACATTGACTTTTCTCTCTTTGTGTGAGAGAGTGTAACCATACAAAACCTTTATAAATAAAGGTTATCCAATACTCATGGCGCTATTACCATCACTACGAAAAACTCTTGAACACTCTGCGCTCAGCTTTGAAGAAGCTCGTGCATTTGAAACTGGTCTTGCATATTTAACACCAGAAGAGCAAGAAGAATTCGTCATGTATCTCGAACAAGAACCTGATCTTATTTATCCTCTTTATATTAACTACAAAGCGAAACTTCGTGCTATCGACGGTGGTAAGAAAGAGTGGCTCGCAGCAGTGGAGGCAGAAATCGTACAGCTAGAGGAATTTCTCGCCCAGCGACGTGTTGGTGACGAAATAATGTAGATAGGTGATGGTGGTGGGTGGTATACTTTGTGACATCATGGAACTGTTCACACAAGGTATATCTCTCATCATGTCGCGAAAAGACAGTCGCATGGTATGTATATGCTGTGCAATCATCTTCTTTTGTTCTATTTTGTTTGTTCAAAACATTGATGCAGCAATGTCTATTGCTTCGTTTAATACCTGGCTTGGACTCACAACACTTTTTGATTTCTCCATATTTTCAAGGAATACGCTTATTATTTCGATACTTGGATCTCTCATTGGGGCTATTAATATTTCACTTGCGTATACCTACATACGACTACGAGGTAACGTCATCCTTTCAAGCGGCTTATACAGTGGTATAGGGTTACTTAGTGCGCTTATTGGTATCGGGTGTGCAGCATGTGGCACAGCATTCATCAGTGTCATTGTAAGCTTTTTTGGCATTGCGAGCATGTTCCAAGCATTGCCATATCAAGGAGAAGAGATTGGCTACATCGGTATTATTATTTTATCTCTTGCTACCTATTCACTATCTCGTAAAGTTTCCTCACCGCTCGTGTGTTAATCTATAGATATGTCTCATGTCGATGCCAGCATTTTAGGGCGTATTAGTAAACTCACCATTGGTGGTGCAATCATCCTCATCCTTTCGTTTATTTATCAGGTTGGAATCACTGCCAACCCGCAGGCATTTACATCGCCCACATCTGCCACGACAACGACGGCTTTTTACTCCGTCGTGCGCGTTGTCGATGGAGATACCATAGTAGTGTCACTTGATAACGTCGAAGAGAAGATACGACTCATCGGTATCAATACCCCCGAAACAGTCGACCCACGCAGGCCAGTGCAATGTTTTGGTAAAGAGGCGAGCGAGCAAATGAAGCGCCTCGTTGAAAGCAAGCTTGTACGACTCGAATATGACGACTCTCAAAGTTATCGCGATACCTACGGCAGAATTCTGGCGTACGTATATACAGAGGATGGCCAAATGGTAAACAGAAAAATGATTGCCGATGGTTACGCATTCGAATACACCTATATGGTGCCGTATGCATATCAATCAGAATTTCGTGACTTGCAACGATTCGCAAAAACTAATGGTCGAGGTCTTTGGTCAGATGCTACGTGCAACGGAGAGAAATAATTAATTATTCTACATGGAGACTATTCGCTACCTGTTATCTCGACTGATTATCATCGTGCCACTTATCGCGGTTATTATTTTTTTGTACTGGCTGGCGACACTAGCGCTTCCGTATATACCATCGTCACCATTTAGCACCACCACAGTCGACGGTAAGGTGGTAAAAAAGGACTGGCTTCCCGCACCCGGAAGCTGGGGACTACTAAAACCAGCAGACCCGCCAAAGCTCACAACAACGGTATACGACACAACATCTCAAGACGGCCAGAGTCCTGGCGTATCATATGTGATGTATCAGCCAGATGGGACCATGATTATTACTAATGGTAAAAAATCAGCCACACCTACCCCAAACACTCTTACCTCAACATCAACGGTATTTAGCAGTACAGCCGGCGGCTATACCAATGATGGTTTATATGTACGTAACCTCTCTGTATATAAAGGTGGGGGCATTTATACGGGAATATCTTTTACCGGTGAGGCTCGTGGCACAATGTTTACAAAGGGAGCATTTCCACTGTATATCATCGATAGCACAGGGCGACTTCTTGGTACTGCTGGAGCATACGCGACAGAAACATGGGCCGTACCAGGGTGGGTGCGCTTTCAAGCACAGATCAATACTGTATTACCCGTGCGCACACCTTGTGCAATCATTTTTGCTGCGGCACCAGGGAGTGTAGCTCTAGCTTCCAAGCCACAGATACGTATTCCGTTTACATGTAATCCGTAAAACTTTTACTGATCTTCTTTTTCTAGTTCGATACCGGCGCTTCTATCTCTCCCAGAAGGGGTTGGAGGGCGTGAAAAGCTCTTTCCGCGAAGCGGGTCTGCAGAAGACACATTAGTTCCTGGTGTTCGTATAATCGTGCGATTACCGTGGCGCTCTATAGTTTCTGTTCTATCGCGATCAGCCGAACTGTTAACAAAACTAAGATGTAAATGCTCACGAAGGTAGGTACGGAACACGTCGTGCTCTATATCAAAAACTTGTTTTGCTTGTAATTCCGCCGTAACAACATCTATATTACGTATCTTATTGTGAGAAATCTTATTCTGAATCACATGGTACATGAGATTATGTATCGCCCAAAAATCCTCCTGTGTTATGACATGAGGGTCTTTTGTGATTTTATGAAAAAGATCTGGTTGACGTTCTGGTTGTGGTGAACGAAATTGCATTGAAGTATCTATGCGAGCAGTCTATCGATAACAGACTTTACAAGAGCTCCATCTGCATTAGACCCTAGTTCTTTCATTGCCTGGCCAACAAATTGCCCTTTTTTGGTCGGGTCGACTGGAGACGCTGCAATCATAGCGGCGACACGAGATTCTATCTCAGTCTCGGTCATTTGAGCAGGGAGGAAAGCTTCGACAATCGCGAGCTCCGCACGCTCGTCAGCGGCCAAATCTTCACGTCCGCCTTGTGCGAACTGTTCGATTGAGTCTTTGCGTTGTTTTGCAAGACGCTTGATGACCTTCATACAGTCTTCGTCAGAAAGAGGATCTGTAGGTGGGCGACCTTGGGTAACGAGTTCGTTAGTAAATGCAGCAGAGATAAGGCGAAGTACTTGAAGCTTGTCCATTTCTTTCGCTATCATTGCTGCTTTGATAGAGGCTTTAATCTGTTCTTGCATAATAGATTAAAGTATACCACATTGTCGTTGTCTGTATAAAAATAGTAAAACGGCGGCACCTGCTCATGCGAGATGCCGCCGTTATCCACAGCCAGAGTGTGACTGTATATTACGTATAACCTGTAAGAGGTCTACGCTACACGAACCCTCACACGAGTGTGATCACAGGGTTTCTTTGAATTTTTAAGGAAGAACTACACCTTACATGCACAGGATTCCGGGCCCAAGCATCCAAGCGGTTTATCGTGAGATCACGCAAACACAAGAACTCTACCACAAATGATATACTTATTCCATATGGCAGCAGACACCTCAATCCTCCTCGTTCTTGGGGTCATTATTATCGCATTACTTATTCTCATCCTCATCCGAAAAAAGACAACAGGGAACGAAGATACATCATTTACTATTCTTCAAGATCAACTCGACCGTCTAACGAGCACTCTCGATGAGCGCATGCACAGATCATCTTCTGAGATCAATCAGGCGCTGCGGCATCAAGGAACGGACACACAGAAACTCATTCAAGACATTACCCGAGAACTTACCGAAGTAAAAGAGTCTAACAAGCAAGTTTTTTCAATGACGGAACAGCTGCATAACCTCGAAAAGGTGCTTAAACACCAGAAGCAGAGAGGAAACCTCGGCGAGGCACAGCTTGGCCTCATCTTGGACAATATTTTGCCTGCTGGGGCGTATCAAATGCAGTACCAGTTTAAAAATGGTGAGGTTGTGGACGCGATCATTAAAACAAAAGAAGGAATTATCTGTATCGACTCGAAGTTTTCACTCGACAACTATAACCGTATTGTGAACGAGAAAGATGAACTAGAGCGAGAGCGACTAGAACACGAATTTCGTAAAGACTTGAAACTTCGTATTGATGAGACAGCAAAGTATATTCGTCCAGAGGAGGGAACACTCCCATTTGCATTTATGTTTATTCCTGCGGAAGGCATTTATTATGACCTTCTCATTAACGAGATTGGTGCCGTAAAAGTAAATACGCGATCACTCATTGATTATGCATACAAAGATAAGAATGTAATCATCGTATCGCCGACGACATTTTATGCCTATCTTCACTCCGTCCTTCACGGATTTCGTGCATTCAAGATAGAGGAGTCCGCACAGCATATTCAAAAACGAGTTGAAGAACTCGGAAAACATATTTTGGCGTATGAAGATTACATGCGTAAACTTGGGTCAACTCTCGGCACAACAGTGAACCACTATAACGTTGCATATAAAGAACTTAAAAAGATTGATAAGGACGTCGTAAAGATAACAGGTCTCGCTGGCGGTATAGAGCCAGAACTTCTCGAAAAACCAACATTTGATGAAGCATAAGAAAAGCACCCCGGAGGGTGCTTTTGTGCGTAGCGGCACACTTCATTACCTGTGCGGCAAGTAATGATTGTTAAACGTCACATCGCCAAGCGATAGCGCATCCTCAGCGGGGATGAACCCGCAAATAAGTGCTGCCAATAGAAGCAGGACTGCAAGGATCACTACGACCACTGCGACGACCAGACATGCAATGATGAGCGCGACCACCGCCGGCCCAAGAACAAACGCCAGAATATGGTGGAATGTGACCGTGGGAACGACCTCACCCTCATTGCACCAATTTGCCGTCGAAAGCAGCAGCGAGTACGAAGTTACCCACAAACACACACAAAAAAGGACAAAGTCCAACGTAAACATTGTAAAGGACTGCATCTTCAACACCTCCAAAGGTTATAAAAGTGATACTATTTATACAATACTTCATTGTATAAGTCAATATTTACCCCGTTGGCTGGTAGTATAAGGCTTTATATACAAGACTTCTTGCTTTATATATCAAAATACTGTATAATTTTGCCACTATGTCATTCGCAGTTATTCAAACGGGAGGAAAGCAATATAAAGTTGCTGTCGGTGATGAAATCGCCGTAGAAAAAATAAAAGGGGACTATAAGGTAGGCGACGCTATTACTATTGAGTCTGTTGTTTTGAAGGACGATGGTACAACAACTACTCTTGGGGCACCTTACATCACAGGGTCAGAAGTAAAGGCTACTATTACTGAGTCTGGCCGTCTTGCAAAGATCGATGTCGTTCGATACCGTGCAAAATCTCGTTATCACAAGAAAAATGGTCACCGTCAACCATTTATGAGTCTTAAAATAGACGCGATTAACTAATACAGTTCACAACCCTAGACGAAAGAAAATACTCCACTCCGGAGTATTTTCTTTTATCCGCTTTTGATGAGCACTACTTTCTTCGCTCGAGTGCACTTGTGAAAGTGTCTTTATCGACGTATTCAAGCTCTAAACCGCTCGATAGTCCTCGCGCAAGTGTCGAGCGCGTCACAGCATCTATACCAACGACCTGAGATAATGTCTTTTCAATATAATCTTTCGTCGTATCTCCATAGTCTGTAACTGGGAGCGCATAAATAATCTCTTGAAGAACCCCTTGTTCAACCAACATATGAACACGACTTACGAGCTCACGTATGCGGATAAGCTCTGTTGGCTTATCTGAAAGAGGTGGCACAAGACCGCCAATGATAAAGTATTGACCATCATAACTACCTGTTTTTTCTATTGCGTCACTATCGAGCTCTTTTTCGACAATCATGAGCACATTCTTATGTCGTGAGGCATCTAAACAAATAGAGCACTCTTTATGACTTTCGATATTATGTTTGTCACCAAAATAACGAAAACATGAGACGCATTGCTTTCCAGTAAACTTTAACTCTTCGAGGGCTTTAATCAGCTGCTCTTTATACTGGGAGTGTTCGCGTAATAAAAAATACACAAAGCGCTGTGCCTGTTTTGGACCAATGCCGGGGAAGCGTAAAAAAAGCTCTGCTAGTCTGTCGGTTGCATTCATGAAGATATATGAAGTCTAGTATACCAAATACCTAGCACTTGCTAAGATGGCATATTTCATGTAGAAATAGTCTACTCACATCATCGGAGAAAAACATGACTCATTATGAGGAAGTCGTTGTATGTGCCTGGATGGTAGTACGACATGGTCAGCCAACACGATATCGCTACTACTTGGTAAAGCCGGAAGGGGGTGATTCGCAAGAAGTAGACCTCGTGAAGCGGCCGGATCAAAGCTACCACGTTCCC
>CAYWTC010000008.1:20247-26182 GCA_964461165.1 uncultured Candidatus Saccharibacteria bacterium
TCAGGGAGGCTGGTATGAGACACGGTAAGCATACGTACACCACACTACTTCACGGCAGCCCAAGGGCTGCCGTTTTATTTCCTCGCAGATAACTTAAAAGCTCTTCCTCCCAAGTGCAGCATGGATATTTGACGTGTAGGTACACTTTTTGGTACACCTTTATATGAGCCATATCGCTCTTTACCTCCACCAAAGAGGAGTCAAAATGACAGTCACTCTCAAGAAAGTGCGAATTTTTTCACAGAACCGGTTTAGGGGTGACTCTGCCTCCGGCCCTACGGACACCGTCTACTTCGAGATCCATCTCGATGCCGTAGTGTTCCCACAGACCACCCACGGCTGTGACCTCGGCCAAGAGCCGACACCGGTGAACGCAGAATACGACTCCGAGAACGACACGTACTACATCGACGACGTGGCCGTTACCGTGGTGAGACGAAAAAAGGAATAGATGTGCACTCCACGCACCGTCGCAGCCGTACCCCGGCTGCGATTTTCTCTACATACACTAAAAATCAGGCGCTCCTACATTTGGTAATACAAAATCACCGAATTCACTTTTTTCAACAGTAACGAATGATGTCTTCTTGTTATCAAAGAAGAGTTCAATGATACCCGTCGGACCGTTACGATGCTTTTCGATCAAAATTTCTACAATATCTTTACGTTCGACATTTTCACCATACTTGTCTTCACGGTGAATAAACATAACAACGTCGGCATCTTGTTCGATTGATCCAGAGTCTCTAAGGTCCGAAAGGCGTGGACGTCCTCCACGAGACTCTACAGCACGAGATAGCTGTGACAATGCAATAACCGGAACGTTAAATTCCTTTGCCAGACCTTTAAGGGATCGTGATATTTCCGTCACTTGATTAACGATACTATCATAACTTTTTGCTGTATTCATAAGCTGCAAGTAGTCCACCACCACAAGTCCGATTGGTTTATCAGAGTGGAGGCGCCGTAACACAGAGCGCATGTTT
This sequence comes from uncultured Candidatus Saccharibacteria bacterium, assembly GCA_964461165.1. Classification (GTDB taxonomy): domain Bacteria; phylum Patescibacteriota; class Minisyncoccia; order Phycocordibacterales; family UBA5272; genus UBA11704. Next base: position 21,234 of record CAYWTC010000008.1, read on the forward strand.
AAAATAGTGTTAGCAGGTGTATCATCTATGTAAATAGGGGCTTGCATAAGCTCATGCATACCCTGCTGCAAGCGTGCGAACTCTTCATCAAGAGAAAGTCTCGCCGTGCGAAGCTTCCATCCGTCTACCTGAGACTGCGCAGATAACATACGGTCCACAAGCTGCTCTTTACTCATTTCAAGTGAAAAAATCGCGACGGGGATGCCGTGCTTTACCGCCGCGTTACGTGCGAAGTCAAGCATAAGTGAGGACTTACCCACGGATGGTCGAGCGGCAAGAATGATGAGATCTGACTTTTGAAACCCTGAGAGTTTATTATCAAGATCTTTAAAACCACTTGGCACACCACGAATCTCGCCTGTATTTTCTGCGAGCTTCTCGATACGTGTCCACGTTTCTTCAATCATTTCCTGGAAGGCGATCAATCTATTTGAAGTAGAACCCTTGGTGGTGATCTCATAAATCTGTCGTTCTGCATCTTCCAAAATAGATTCTAGTGGCTCAGTTTCGTCATAGGATATTTCTGCAATATTAGTACTTGCTTCGATAAGCCGGCGAAGCAGCTCCTTTTTACGAACAATTTGAGCATAATATTTAATATTTGCAGCCGACCCAACGAGTCCAAGTAAGTCTGACAAGTATGCAGCGCCTCCGATCTGATCAAATTGCTTTTGCTCACGTAGTTTTGCAGAAACCGTTAAAAGGTCGACAGGCTCTTTTTTATTAATCAGAGCTTCGACAGTCTCGTAAATAATTCGATGCTTCTCTGCATAGAAACTCTGGGATGACACGACGTCTGCAATATCAAATAAAGCCTCACCAGATAATAGAAGCGACCCGAGAAGCGCCTTTTCTGCTTCTAGGTCCTGAGGAGGGATGCGAGGGCCGCGAAGTGGGTCCTGTACTTTGTCTTGCTGTGTATCATAATTACCCCGTCTAAAACTTTTGCGAGGTTTGCTGGAATTGGTGAGCTGATCAAGCGGTATCATCTCATCAGTGTAGCAGGGTGCCAGCTCTTGCGGCAATGCAATATCTATGTCAAAACCAGTGGACAATGTGGATACAATCCTGTACAATGTAACATATTAGTCCTTTTGTCCACCTTGCCTGCGAAGGCTTGGTAAAAGGTTCCGTGGGTTTCTGTCTCCTCCAGACACGGTGAACCGGACTATGCCTCACGCTTTCGGCTGATTCGAAATAATTAGCCGAGGCGTGAGGTCTTTTTTTATACTAATTCTTGACCTGCGTCAGTATCTTTAACAATAAAACCCGCAGCTTTAATCTCATCGCGAATGCGGTCGGCTTCTTTGAAGTTACGCTCACGACGAGCAATCTCTCGTTGATCTAACATCTTTTGAAGCTCCGGTGAAATCTGCACAGCGACCCGACGAGCAGCGTGAAGATTGAGCCCTAAAACTTTATCCATCTCAATAAGTGTCCTGTGTACATCGTGACGTGCGCATCCAATGTCTTTTAACATCACCCAGATGACGGCGATTGCTTGGGGAGTATTGAGGTCATCATATATCGCCGCATCAAACGAACGTTTATAACTTTCGAGCACAGAACCTTCTGACTCTTCTTTATGTGCTGCAAAGTCATACAACTTCGCATATGCTTGCTGTGCTCCTTGAAGTGCTTCAAAGCTAAATTCAACTTCTTTACGATAATGTGTCGTCAGAAGATAATAACGGAACGCAAGAGGGGAGATGCCTTTATCGATAATTGTTTGAAGGCGAAGGAAATCACCAGAGGATTTAGACATTTTCCCTGAGGCATCATTCAGAAAGTTGTTATGTAACCAGTAATTAACAAATGGCTCATCATTTGCACACTCGCTTTGAGCTATTTCGTTAGTATGATGCACCGGAATATGGTCAATACCACCAGTATGAATATCAAAATGAGAACCAAGGTATTTTTTTGACATCGCCGAACACTCAATATGCCACCCCGGAAAACCAACACCCCAAGGAGATTGCCACTCCATGTCACGAGTCACTCCTTGTGGAGAAAACTTCCATAGTGCAAAGTCGGTAGTATTCTTCTTCTCGGTATTTTCTTCGACACGAGCACCGCTTTGCAGGCCTGCAATATCTAGTCTTGCAAAGTCAGCGTATGCAGGGAATTGTGCGGTGTCAAAATAAATACCATCAGTAATACGATATGTAAAACCTTTTTCTTCAAGCGCCACAATGAGGTCGATCTGCTCTTGTATGGTGTCTGTCGCGCGAGGGTAGATATATTCACTACGATTTATGTTTAATGCGTCGAGATCTTGAAAAAATGCATCGGTATAAAACACTGCGACATCCCATGCTGACTTTCCTTCACGATGCGCCCCTTTTTCTAGCTTATCTTCTCCGTCGTCGCCATCAGATACCAGATGTCCCACGTCGGTTATATTCATCACATGACGCACAGAGTATCCTGCGTATATAAACATTCGATGGAGCGTATCCGCAAAAATAAAAGCTCGAAGATTACCTGCGTGGACATAGTGATACACGGTCGGACCACACGAATATAAAGAGACACTGCCACTCACCATTGGAATAAATGTCTCCTTTGATTTTGATTTTGTGTTATAGAGTACAAGAGATGCCATACAACAGAATAATCCTTTCATTGTAGCATGATTATAGGATATACTAAGGACTATATGTCATCTTTATACACCATGCCTCGCACTTCAAAAAATATTAAACGCTTCAGTCTTTTTGTCATTGCTACTGTTATTTTTGGAACAGGACTTCTTGTTGGAGCAGCAATGAATGGCAGCATGTACGCTTCTGAGGGGAAGATCGACAGTAAACTTCTTCGCCAAGTAAAACGCGAGCTTGATAATAAATTCATATTTTGGAAAGCTTCATCAACAGCTCCGACGGATGAAGATTTTGAATATGCCGTAATCCAGGGGTATGTTAATGCTTACAAAGATCCATACACCATCTTCATGCCACCTGTGGAAGCGAAGAGCTTTACAGAAAATGTTCAAGGATCCTTCGGAGGGGTAGGTATGAGTGTCGGGATGAAAGATGGCAACATCGTCGTTATTGCACCACTTAAAGACTCACCAGCAATGAAAGCAGGGTTAAAAGCTGGAGACATCATCATTGACGTGGACGGGACTAATGTTATTGGGAGAAACTCTGACGAAGCAGTAAACATGATTCGTGGACCAATCGACACCAATGTCGTAGTCAAAGTGGTTCGTAAGAGTGAACAGCAGCCACGGACATTTACCATTACCCGCAAAGAAATAAAAATACCGACGCTTGATACAGAGGTAAAAAATGGGGTTTTCCTCATTCGTCTCTACAACTTTTCGGCTGAGTCAGCTGTACTCTTTGAAAAGGCGGTAGAAGAGTCGAAGCAATCTGGCCAAAAATACGTCTTAATTGACCTTCGTGGTAATCCTGGTGGATACCTTGAGGCTGCCGTGCAGATTTCTAGCTTCTTCTTACCAGAAGGCTCTGTGGTTGTGAGCGAGAAACAAGGAGTAGAACAAACTGTGGTGAATCATCGCAGTGCAGGCTTCCCGGGAATAGGAGCTAATCGAAAGATTGGTGTTCTCATTGACGAGGGTTCAGCATCTGCTTCTGAAATCTTAGCCGGAGCATTACAAGACACAAAGATAGCAACAGTATTTGGAACAAAAAGTTTCGGTAAAGGTTCTGTGCAAGAACTCATTAATTTTGAAGGAGGATCCGCTCTTAAAGTAACTATTGCAAAATGGTTTACGCCGTCAGGAACATCAATTTCAGAACATGGTATTACACCAGACGTTGAAGTGCTTCAAGCGACGACAACCCCTCAGATGGCAGACGGGACACCTATCGATGTGCAGCTCAATACCGCAATTGAAAAACTAAAGAGAATGAAGTAGGATAAGGGGATGAAAGTCATACTTCTTCGAGACATAGCAAAGCTTGGCAAACGCGGCAGTATTGCAGACGTTGCAGAAGGATACGCTATTAACGTGCTCATTAAAAAAGGCGACGCTCTTCTCGCTACCCCGGCAGAACTTACAAAATGGAAACAAAAAGAGGAGTCCAAGATACAAAAAAAAGATCTCGCGACAAACATATTCACTCAGCTTCTGGCTACTCTTGCCAAAGAACCCCTTCATATACAAGCCTCTAAAAAAGATGCCCGTGGACAGCTCTTCGCACAAATACGAGACACGGATATCGTCGATGCGGTATTCACAAAGACTGGCATTTCAGTCGCACCACAACAGATCACTATTTCATCTCCAATTAAGTCCGTCGGTGAGCACACAGTGACAATTCACCAGGGGCAAACCAAGGCGACCGTTAACATAATCGTTCAGTAGAAGTTCATTAGAAAAAGCAAAACAAAACCGGCATCGTAGATGCCGGTTTTGTTATAGATTACTTAACGTGAGCAATTTTCTTTCGCTTTACCGTACCATCAAAATGTTTCATTCTTTTTTCAGTAAATGAAACTTTACCGCCTTTAAGAGCGTAGAGAGTATGATCTTTGCCTACTGCGACATTGTCACCAGCCATGATTTTTGTACCACGCTGACGAACGATGATATTACCAGCAACAGCCGTCTCACCTGCGTACAATTTTGTACCGAGGTATTTTGGCTTACTGTCAGTGAGGTTTTTTGCGGAACCTGCCGCTTTTCTTGTTGCCATAGTCTATACTTAATTAATGGATACTAGTATACAAGAAAAAGTGAAATATATCAATAGGGCTCTTGGGAACTTCTTTCTCCTAAGCCTTGGTATGACAGCACTTATTCTTTGCCTTGGTGTATATGGTATATGGTATATACAGGAGCAAAGGGCACTCCCTGTCACCATAACGACCACCGAATTACCCCTCGATTCCCCAGAAACCAGACCTTTTGGTTCACGAAAGGGCACCACATATACGTACTCTTGGTGTGCTGGAAGAGGTGCTATATAGGATAA
>CAYWTC010000009.1:0-25659 GCA_964461165.1 uncultured Candidatus Saccharibacteria bacterium
CGCCACATTGACGTTGTGGATGTCAGAGGTTCGACTCCTCTATCGCCCACAAAAACAGGAAGGCAAACACAACATGTTTGCCGACTTTGTTTTTTGAGGCGATAGAGGAGTCGAACTGAGTCCGATGCGAAGCCAATTTTGTAACCAAAATTGTGAGGACGAGGCCGGGGTCGCGAAACAATATTTTTATGAATGTACTCGTGAAATAAAAATATATGTTTGGTGACCGAATCTCCTCTATCGCCCACATGTTGAAAAATGAGCACATTGCAAATGTGCCATTTTTCTTATGTGGGCGATAAGTAAGTGACCTGCGTCACTTACGGGAGGAGTCGAATAGGCGATTAGCAAATCGCGCCGAGAGGCGATGTCGCAATACAATACTTAATAAAATATATGTTTGGTGACCGAATCTCCTCTAAAAACTATCTACCTAGTAACCACCAACTACCAACCACTTACTGGTGATGACACTTCTCCCCTTGTATAATCGTAAACGCTCGATACACCTGTTCATATAAAATTGATCGTGCAAGCATATGGGGAAACACAAGATCAGAAAGTTTCCACACATACTGCGCTCGTTTGATAATAGCTGGCGATACGCCGTAAGCTCCGCCGATAATAAAAATCATACGTCGCACACCATCTACCATTCTGTTTTCTATCATCTCTGCAAGATGTTCACTTTTCTGCTCCTTACCACGCTCATCAAGTACAACCACAAAGTCGTCTGGCTTTATAAACGAGAGCATCCTCTCGCCTTCTTTTTCCTGTGTCACATCATGAGGGATACTATACACCTCAATAGGAGCATACCTCATAAGCCGCTCTTTATAGTGCGCCAGCACTTCATCATAGACAGGATCTCGCTCTTTTCCTACGACACAAAAGGTGACTTTCATTTGCTATACTCTACACTATATATCGTATGAAATTCAAGCTATCTATCAATATTTCATGGCAAGTTCTTGCAGCTCTCGGAATAGCGCTCAGCCTTATAATGGCCAGCTGTGCCACCCTCCTGTACCGCTCATACAAACACGTAACAGAAGCTCAGGCCCGCCAGCTTGCCTTTGTAGAACAGCAATCCAAAGAACAGGCACTTCGCAACGAAGAGGCTTCTGCACTCATCGAAGCTCAAGCCAAAGCCCTTGAACTAGCTCAGACAGAACTTCAAAAGACCAAAACAATCGCAGATGCTACATCTAACCAAGTAAACACTTTGAAGAAAAGCATTGCCGCAGCATCTGCGTTACCAAAAGATATCATCATATCTTCGCAAGAACTTAACTCATACACGTCCGCCGTGGTGCAAGTGCTATGTAAGCAAGGGAGCTCCATATCAAGCGGTAGCGGCACCTTATGGACATTCAAAGAAATACCGCAAGCTGTTATCACAAATCACCATGTCGTCAAAGATGCGGACTCGTGCGTCGCCGTCATGACAAATTCAAGCAACGTGACGACGGGAATATTTTCACTCAGTGGTTCGGTATACACCTATAACCAAAACACCGACACAGCAATACTGGCCATTAACTCTTCGGTGTCACCAAAGAGTGTTCCGATCCAAAACTATAACTACACGATTGGATCCCTTCGCACATGCCCCACCACGATACCTGTCGGATCCCCTGTTGTCATCATCGGATACCCGGCATATGCAAAACGAGACACGACTATGAACGTCGAAACACTTGGTACCGTAAACGTCATTTATCGTACCGTTACGAACGGAATCATATCTGGATACGACACATCTCTTGTCTCTGCGGGTACACTGCAATATCCAAACTATTTTGTATCAGCAAAAATCGATAGTGGTAATTCTGGTGGCATAGCTCTCGCAAAAGACGACAAAGGGATATGCACCCTCGGCCTTCCCACATGGCTCACCGTCGGTAACTACGAGACCCAAGGCCTTGTTCAAAATATCGCAAATACATTACCATAAACGCGTACGAAGGAGTATGGTAGTATAGAAATATATGTCATCGCACATGAGACCTCTTGTCGGCATTGGTGTTATCGTCCGGAAAGGAGACAAAATTTTAATCGGTGAGCGACTAAGTAACCACGGGGCTGGTACATTTCAAATTCCTGGTGGACACTTAGAATTCGGTGAAACCTTTGAAAGTTGTGCGGAGCGCGAAACACTTGAAGAAACAGGAGTCTCTGCAAAAGCTGTGGGATGTATCTCTCTTAGTAACGATATCCATTATGATAAGCACTACGTATCTCTTGGCATCCTTGCTGATTGGGTAGATGGTGAGCCATCATCATCAGAACCAGGGCACTCAAAGAACTGGCAATGGATAGACCCCCACCAGCTACCAGAGAATATTTTTCCACATAATAGGCGCATTATTGAAAACTGGTTATCTGGAACCTTTTACACCTTATGATTACCCTTGCCATAGAAACAAGCTGCGACGAGACATCTGTCGCAATCGTCAAACGTACCCGCGGCAAAACCCCGGGCTTTGAAGTTTTGTCACACAAGATACTTTCTCAAATCGACCTCCATGCACAGTATGGTGGAGTATTCCCAGCACTAGCAAAACGAGAGCATGCAAAAGCCCTCACCCAGCTCATCGCAGAATGTCTTGATGAAGCGGAACTTCTCGTCGAACGAACAAACAGCTATCACATTCCACTTGCCTCACGTACAAAACTAGAAACACTTCTCGAGCGAGAGCCCGACTTACTTACTGCGATGCTTGTCATGTTTCAAGGGATTCAAAAGCCAATGGTGGATGCTATCGCTGTCACGACTGGTCCAGGATTAGAGCCAGCACTCTGGGTCGGCATTAACGGTGCGCGCGCACTTCACGAAGTGTGGGACATACCACTATACCCGATCAACCACATGGAGGGTCATATCGTTGCATCACTTCTTCACGAAACAGACAAAAGAACATACGAGATCCCCGAGGTCGCCTACCCTGCCCTTGCATTACTCATTTCTGGTGGACACACAGAACTCGTACGCATTCACAAGCGACGAGGGTACACCGTTATCGGTCACACAAAAGATGACGCCGTCGGAGAAGCTTTCGACAAAACGGCACGAATGCTTGGCCTGCCATACCCAGGAGGTCCTGCAATATCAATGATGGCAGACAAGGCTCGCAGAGAAGGAATTTTGACCCCTAAGGAGCTTATTTTGCCTCGTCCGATGCTGCAAAGCGGTGATTGCCACTTTTCATTTAGCGGGCTTAAAACTGCCGTACTTACTCGTATCAAAAAGCTAGAAACTCTTGACGATCGCAGTAAACTAACGATCGCCATGGAATTTGAAAATGCGGTGACAGATGTCATCGTTGCAAAAGTGCAACAAGCCCTCTACGAAACAAGTGCTACATCACTAATCGTAGGAGGCGGAGTAAGTGCCAACACTCATATACGAAGCGCACTTAAAGAGTTGTGCAAAAAAGAGGACGTCGAGCTTTTCATACCAGACAGAGCACTCTCGACAGACAATGCACTCATGATTGCCGCTACTGGCATACTTCATATTCATGAAGGAGTGTCACCAAAAGTAAAACTACAAGCAAACGGTTCGTGGAGTATACAAGATGCATAAACAAAACCACCCCGCATACGCGGGGTGGTTTTGTGTCACGCACCATTGTGGTGGACGTGGCATGCTCCAAAATAAATGCCTTATGTGAGCGCGATCGCCCACCGCAATGAAGCGCGAGGGGACCTAGATACGAGTGTACATTGTTTGTATACAATATTCAAGAATACCCAGAAACGCTAGTGCCGCGTCTTACGACGCGGCACTTACGCAGGCATTCATTTATTTTGTGAACAAGCCATTACGGGCTCACCTCACTAGCATATCACTACTTTATTCCCTTGCCAATCTGTTCCAAAACCTTGTCCACCTCTGCGGTAGCTGCTGGGTTTTGTGCTTTGTACTGATAAAGCATCTCACGAGCATTTTTAATATCGCCATTTTGTACCAGGCTCGATATCACATCCGCATCAAGCGGCACTCCTACACCTTTCGCTGTTAAATCTTTTTTAACAGTATCAAATGTATGTGCGTACGCCGATGATACGACATACCACTTTAATGCATCCGGGAACGCAGGCGCAGACTCATAAACTTTTTTGGCGAGAAGGTAGGCATCCATCGCTTTGTTGCTGAGCAAATATGTTTTGATAAGTTCGAATGCCAAGATCTGCTTCTCCGGTGAAAGTGTCAACGCTCGTGTCAAAACTTGTTCTGCCGATACGTAGTCCTGCACACCGTTAAAGAATGACCCAAACATAGCTAGTGCTCGTACGTCCTCAGAAAGACTTGGGTATGAGGCAATAATTTCATTTCGTGTAGCTTGGATCAAGTCATTTTCAGCTTGCACAAATGCCTGCTTTTCTTGCTGTGAAAGTGTTGGAGGTACTTGTATTTGTGTAGCCCGAAGAGCTGACTGTATAAACTGTTCACGAGCTTCACGTGACCCGACAATGTTCATGCCAACAGCTGCGGTGAATGATTCTCGCTGCACTCGCAAAGCGTCCGGCGTAGACATCGTAGAGACCAAACGATTAAAATCAAGACCTCGAATAAGGAGCACATTGAGTGCGAATGGTTTATACACCATAAGATAAAATGATATAAGTCCAATCACTGTCACAAGTGGCACCACTCCGTATACATACGCATCTTCACTTATCTGTGACGGCTTATGTTTTTCTTGTGCCTCCCCTGGTGCTGCACGCCATGCAATATAGACCAGAAGCAGTATAAACAGCACGTAACTAATGAGGTTATCAAACACAAATATATTGTGAATAAAGTACCCCGTAAATGCACCTGTTAAGATGGCTTTTTCATTAAACGGTATCTGACTTCCTTTTCTCCATGTCATCCATGCCGCGATAACAAAAAGCGATAAGTATGAGAGGAGCCCGAAGACTCCAGCTGCCACCAGCCAGTCAAAGAACACATTGTGAGAACGGTCGTACCACGGCTCGAGATTCCACATTTTTTCTGGAATAAACTTGCGGGCAAAAATATGCGTGAAGTTATCCTGTCCATACCCGAGAAGCGGTCGCTCTTTCCACGCCTCATAACTAATTTGCCAAATAGAGAGACGCCCCATTGTCGTAACATCCTTTGGTGAGATACTTGCAATACGAGCAAGTGTAGGAGACGACTGAACGAAGCTCGTATCTTTGCAAATAAATATTCCCGCAGTAACAACAGAGAGCCCAACAAGCGTCCCAATGACTAATTTTCGTGACTCTTTATCCCCTTTCAAAGCTATAAGTACGAGTGTTACAAATGCTCCCACAGCAAGACCGATCATCGTACCTCGCGTCCCGGTGTAAAACATAATCACGAGGTTAAGTGCGATAAGTATAGCGTATGCTTTTTTGTGCCATGATTGTGTTGACCACACATAGAGTAATGCGAGTATGAAGGCATACAGCAATGTGTATATCGCTAGGTACGCTGAGTTTCCAAGCGTTGAGTCGAGACGAGTCGTCGCCATGTGCACAGGGAATGACGTCGCGAACCATCCAGCAAGAGATGGGAACATCTTGGCGAAGAAAAATTCTTTAACACCAAAGAGCTGCCCAAAAGCAGTCACAAGCACGAGAGCATTTGCCGCTACTGATACACGGAACATCGTCTTCCAGTCGTTCAAAGAGCGAAGGCATGCGGATAGTACGACAAAGTATGCGAAGAGATGTATATGCCCAAAGAAGCCTTCCATTCGTTCGAAGTTACTCCAAAAACTTTGAACGCGATCAACGCCGAAGTAGTCCGCAAAGAAAAGAACGACTATAAATACGCCATACGCAATGAGGAGTGGTGTCTTTTTCAAGCGGTATGTCGTATCTTTGATAGCGAGCGCTATCCATGCAAAAAATGCAATTTCTACGAGCGCCCGAAAGACAATATTTTTGCCAGATATGAATGGGAAAAAGAGTCCTGACGTGCCCCAGTTAAGAAGGTCATTAGAGCTACCGTCGGAGACGTAAAGTGCGAGAAACGGGACCGCTAGTAAACACCCCCATATAAGATATTTAAGATACGATTGCATGTATACCGTGTGAAATAATAATGACAAAAGTATACCATAATCACACCCTGCTGCCCGGAAAACCTTGGTGGTGTATACTAGACATATCATGATACCCAAAGTTATTCACTATTGCTGGTTTGGAGGAGGAGAGCAGCCGGACAACGCAAAAGACTGCATAGAAAGCTGGAAAAAGACAAACCCTGAATTCGAAATTAAACTATGGAATGAACTTAACTTTCCATTTGAGAAATACCCTTTCATGTCGAGAATGTACAATGAAAAGAGATACGCTTTTGTCGTAGACCATGCGCGACTGGCAATACTTAAAGATGAAGGAGGTATCTTTCTTGATATAGACATGTTTCTCCTACAACCACTTGAACCCCTCACCTGGCATGAATGTGTTATTGGCGAAGAAAGCGATGGTATGCTCAACGCTGCAATGATAGGCGCACGCGCTGGTCATCCATTCATTCAAAAGTGTCTAGACTTTTATGATAGTAATCCTGAGCAAATAATCCCAATACCCAAAATTGTAACCCAGGTATTTGCAAACTATTCTGAGAAAGATAAAGTCAAAGTGTTCCCACCGCAGACATTCTATCCAATCGATGCAGAGCACATATCATCATTCCATGGCCAAGACCTTGGACCGGACGTCATCGGAGTACACCTCTGGAACTATTCATGGGGGCATCCACTTAATAAGTTTTTCAAAAAAATAGGTATCTATTATATCGGGAGACGTATCGTCAATAAGCTTGGCATTAAATCTTTTCTTAAAAGAATATTTCGTTTTATTTAAATAGTCTATGAAATTTAGTATTATCACACCAACATATCGCCGCAAAGATATGCTTGCCAGAGCGATTGCCTCGGTGAGAGCACAGACATACTCTGACTGGGAGATGATAATAATCAACGACTCACCGGACGACACTTCGTATCAGTCAGATGGAGCATACACCCAAGACAGCCGCATCATTTACTACACGAACGAAACTAATCGCGGTATCAACTACTCACGTAATCGTGGCATCGATTCAATCTCAACAAGCTCCGAGTGGGTTATTTTTCTTGATGACGATGACTACCTAGCACCTGACGCACTTGCCCGACTCCGCGACACCATACTGACACATCCGAGCGACTCATGGATAGTGACAAACAGAGCACACACCGGCGGCAAGCCAATAACAAAAGCCCCTCGTAGTGATACCCACTATTCATACGCATGGAATTACCTTCTCAAAAGGAATTTCACTGGGGATGCGACACACTGTATTTCTGTGCGCACACTTAAAAATATACGATTTTCAAAACGTGTACGTCAGGCAGAGGAATGGATTTTCTACTTTGAACTTGATTGCGTGACACCATTTTTTTATCACGACTACAACACAACTATTTCAGATGGATACAGTGCTACTGGACTTAATTTCAGAAAGCGAAAAATGGCAGATCAAATAAAGACACTCACCCTTTTATGGCAAGACGCCTTCGAGCGTGGGTTCGCTTTTCGCCCCCTCTTTATCGCATATATGGCTATGCGATGTGTAAGAGTCTTTATACGGTAGTCAGTTGCACCTTATGGCAACACAACATCTTGTGGAAGTGGTGCAGCTGGAACGTATCCACCATACACACCTTGCAGAATGAGACGTAGCTTGCGGTAGTAGTTTGAAGTAAGACCATACTTTAATACCCCAAGAATAGATAATGCAGTAATCCAGATAGCAATATTACAAAAGAGGACGACTCGTGACTGAGGACTATTACGTACAGATATACGAACCATATTTCGTATACGATAATATGTTTTAAAAGCTGCTGACTTTGGATCAAATAACCCGACAGCCTGAGACCCCTCTCCAAAAGAAACTTCTAGATCATAGACTTTTGGTGAGTAGCACAGATACGATGAATATCCAGCACGGCGCACACCCCACGAATACTCCACGTCGTCACCATACAAGACGAGGTCCTTGTCTGGAAGAGGAGCTTCTCTCACAGCAGACATTGGAAGAAATGTTCCCCCGTAGACAAAAGCCTGATTAGGTACGACGAGTAACGTTCCATAATCTTTATGTTCGTTGCGGGTGTGGTGACGTGCGAGGTTAAAAAATTTTTTTACTTTTTCCCATGATATAGATTCAAAAAACGTATACGCGGGCTGTGATCCAGCAAGGTGTCGTTTTGTAAAATATTCCTTAGCTCCTGGTACGTTAGGGCGATTCGCCACAAGAACAGTTTTGGTGTCTTGTAGTAACTTTCGTATATCCATCTCTGGCACGTTATCATCATCAAGAATAAGGACATCATCACAAGGAAGTGTGCGGACGTACTCCAAGCCACGAGCGAATCCTCCAGCAGAGCCTATGTTTTTTTCATTACGAAGTATGACCACTTTGTCGCCGTACTTTTCAACACTTTTCATAAGCTCTGCGTAAAACGACGACCCGTTGTCGACAATAACAAATGTATGAACATGTCTATCCTTCATAACACGCTCAATGACCTGAGTAAGATAATGATGACGAGACCCATATGTCACCGTGAGCACAGCAACACGTGGCGCACCTTCACCATCATGAGACGCTGTCGATAGCTGTCTATCTTGAATAAACCTACCTGCTTCCATAAGAGAGTCAAACGTCCCTGCATCAAACCACTTACCATTAATGACTCGCACGTCCAGACTTTTTTCTTGAAGGTACATCTTATGAAGATCAACGATCTCAAGCTCTCCCCTGGCACTTGGTTGTAGATTTTCCGCATACGACACCACTCGTGAGTCATAGATGTATAGGCCCGGTATCGCATATGGACTCTGTGGTGATGCCGGCTTTTCTTCTATAGATACTACTTTCATATCTGCATCAAAGGTGACGACACCGAATCGCTCTGGATCCTTCACTTCTTTTGCGAAGATGCGACCACCAGACACAAAGCTTCGTATGTCCTCACTAAAATCATGCTCAAAAATATTATCACCCAAAATAAGAGCAACTGAATCATTACCAATAAATTCTTTCCCAATAATAAAAGCCTCTGGCAGTCCGCGCGGGTGTGGCTGAACTTTATATGAAACAGAAATTCCTAATGACTCTCCAGTGCCAAAAAGAGTTGTATAGTGCGGGATACTTCTCTCGTCACTAATAATTAATATGTCGGTAATTCCAGATGAGATAAGTGTCTGCAACGGGTACCAAATCATCTGCTTGTTATACACCGGAAGCAGCTGCTTTGAAATAACTTTTGTTAGTGGGTACAATCTTGTTCCAAAACCTCCAGCCAAAATAATTCCTTTCATGCTATACGTGTTTAAGATATGACCGCACACATAGTTGACGACCGAGAGTTAACTGTTTTTTTCTTTAACCGTCGACGAACGTAAGACAGGGCGTATCGCACAAGCACAGGAACATGCCGGTCTTTAAATGTATCAACGGAGCCCTTTCCTATATACTTGCCACTTCTCGACATTTTAGGAAGGTTCGCTTCGAGCTCTGAAATAGACGGATACCACACTGGTTCATAAAATTTTTTTGTATACGCTGTAAAATCTACAAAGGAGCATCTTCTTTCACATTGACGAGCTATGCTTTCTAGACTTTTTTCTGCAAACCACCACAAATGGACCGGAGGAGTATCGCTTCCCCACACCTGACCTTGTGGTGACCATGACTTATTTGGTGTTGTAATAATCACACACCCGCCTTCACGCATCATCGATAAAGCTGCGCGCACAAACTGTGTCGGATTTTCAACATGCTCGAGGAGCTCTGTCATAATAATACAGTCGAAGCGCTCGTTACTTACCTCGGCAAGCTTCATAACATCAGCAGATTTGTAGTAAGGGCCGTACCGAGCCACAGCCTTCTCGACTGCTTCCTCTGAAATGTCTACACCTGTCACCTTATACCCAGCTTTATGTAAACTATATGTTAAATAACCAAGACCGCTCCCTATCTCTAAAATAGAAATGTCTTTTCTCTGACCAAATTTTTGAATCAACGCTTCACGAACAGACCAGTAAACATTCTCTGCATTTGCTAAAAATGTAAGAGGAGAAGGTACATATGTCACAAGTTTTGCATACCTAACGTAACGTTCGTAACCAGGTATCTTTTCCGGCGAAAGGTATATATCGTCATAGACTTTATGATCGGCAGTGAGCGGATCACTAAATGACGCCTCGCAGTCTGAACACTCATACAGGTCAAAAGTCGCCCCTTCTACGTACCCGGTCAGTTTTTCATGTGTTTTCTGTGCAGCCCCACCACAGCTAGGACATTTTATTACCATTTCCATAGACATATCTTATATGGTGCTAGTATATCACGCCCGTTTTAACGTACCCTGTAATAGAAAATGACGGCAAGGGCTGAATATGTCGCAACAGTACTCCACGCAGCACCCACCAAACCATACACAGGCGTAAGAACATAGACCAGGCAACTATTTACAATAAGCCCGCATGTAAAAATAATAACCTGTTCGCCGTGTCGCTCTTTCGCACCGTAAACGCCGAAATAATGAAGCCCTAAAAATAGTCCTGGTATAGAGAGGGCGTAGACCCTCAATATCTCAACCGCTCCTATAAATTTACTTCCATAAATAATAGCAACAAGTGTTGGTGCAAAGATAATAATAATGGCAGCAAGTGACCCACCTGCAAGAAGGTATAAGGTCATAACTTTTGTAATACGTCGTCTTGAAGATTCATCGTCTTGATGTGCAAATGCCGACATGTACGTTACCAGTCCTGTATAAAGCACTCCCGCTAAAAAGTTTGGAACCTCTGCTATCTTAACAGCCGCAGAATACAGTCCGAGCGAGTAAGCATTTGTTATCGTCGCCAAAACTAATTGATCGACTCGTAAAATAAGCTGCCACAACCCAACCGCAGCAACACTTAACCATATAGTCGAGAGAAATGAGAACGTCTGCACAACGCTCGGACGAGAAGCTTGGAAAAAACTATGCGCTATATGTTTGTTACTCAAATATATAATCGCAATAACGAATGCCGACAAAACTGTGTCGAGCGCAGTTACCGCCACAAACGCAATAAGCGGAGCGTGAATACTAACAAAAATACTCTTCACACAAAACAGCACTGCTGCGACAGCTATCTGCACCATTGCAATTATTTTTGCCTTTTCTGCAACTACAGCATACAAAAAGAAGGCCGTACAAGAATTGAGAATAAGTGGGACGAATATAACAGTCGCAAGCAATGCAACATCATATGGAAGAATCATCCACCCCACAAACATACCACCTACCGAGAGGATCGACGTGACATGAAGTTTGTGCCAAAAAAATCTCCTCAACTCTTCCATCTTCTCATCGCTCCGGGCAAGTTTCCATGTAAAGTAAAAATCCATGCCTGCGACAATTGTCATAAACGCGGCTAAATAATTCTGAACAAAACTATACAGCCCTAGTTGAGATGGTCCAAGATACCTCGAAATCAACACGATACCCATAAAAGAAAACAGCTGAGTTACAACTTGCCCAAGCGTATACCAAGACATTTGGCGCTTTGCGGGTATCTTTTTTATAAGAGTAGATAAAAATGTCATAGAAGTTATTTAGGGTAAGGTGGTATACATACGCTCAACAGTATCAACAATTAGCTTATCGGAAATATTAAAAAGGCATGCCATGTATGGCTTACCTTTATACATAACTTCTGTACAGTCCCGCTCGTATGGATTACAAGTACATCCTTCATCAGCATGAAGAGATACCGCCTGTGTGTTAAAACGAAAATCAAACATATAAACACCCTTTATGTTCACGATAACATTTTTACAGTGCATCATGTTGATGAGATGCGCATTACCTGTGTGAACAGTCAGGCACATGAGAGCCTTACCATATATAGTAAGCAATTCTTGCGTTGTCACCTTTTCTTCCATGACAACAATAGATGGCGATGTTATTCCCATAAGACACTCATGTATAAATACCATATCTTTCGGCGCCCCGTTAAAAACAAAATACGTATCTGGTATATTTTGTATTAAATCTTTAATAATTCTATTCCACCTGTCTGCCGGGAGACTTCTATCGTCATGTGATGCTGCGAGGTGTAGCGCAATATAACGCTTACCTTCCAAACCATGGCGAGCCAGTGCGCCACTGTCATCGACATGACGCAAAAACGGAGTACGAGATACAGGTGCATATCCAAGCCACGCGAGCATTCTGTTTGCTTGCTGATAGTACAGTTCTTTGTCTAAGTTGCTATCGATGTAATTACTCGCGCCTAAGATCTCGCATGACCCCTCCTCTTTAAAGTTAATTCCTCCACGCAAATTAAATCCAACTGCTCGTGACCGTGTACAAAATCGTATAAAGTACGAAAACCATCTCATGTACTTCGGCAACACAATTGGCAAAACATATACAAAGCAATTTTTGGTATATACACTTTGTAGCGTAAAAAGTGCTAGGCGAACACCCTCAAAGAACCCCTCACATTCGATTGCGTCGATACAGTCTTTGTATGGGATGAGCATGTCCCGCAAAAATGGCGACGGATGTTTGATGAGCATCTTTGATCGTATGCCCGTGCTCTCGTAAAACCGAGAAGCAAAGTCAATCAAAATAGCGTGATCCCCCACAGGTCCAGCAGAGAAAAAAACAAATGAATTATATAAGCGGGAGGCCATTATCCTCCAGTATATCGCAGAAAAGACTATCCTAAAAAGGGATTTTAATACGCCTATGTCTGCCACACCGCTCTGTATACACGCATAGCTTCGTACTGGTATACTTAACGTCACCACAATAATCTACCTCAGTATGAACTTTACGACCCGTTCAAAGCTATACCTCAAAAAGTATGCCCCTTCTTGGATGTTCACAAGCATTCACTTCGTATCACAACACACTTTGAACCCACTGCGAGAACAGATTTTCAGGTTCAGGGCTCGAAATTTTACAATACCCACCACCCAAGATGTAACGATAGAAGGTACAACATACACATTTTTGATTGACCCATCAAATGGCTACCACGATAAGCAGGTCTACGTATACAAAATCTACGAACCACATATCAGTAAAGTTATTAAGCAATATTCTTTGCCAGGCACTACGTGTTTAGATATTGGTGCGAATATCGGGTATCACACAGTGCTCATGTCGTATTCCGTCGGAACGTCTGGACATGTGCACGCTTTTGAACCTCTTGCGCGTGTACTTCCACAACTTAGAACAAATCTCTTAAAAAATAACTGTAGCAACGTCACATTACATGAGGTCGCACTTTCAAACAAAGAAGGTTCTGCACTCCTTGCTTCCGAAGTAACAAACATAGGCAACTCGAGTATTGTCACAACTCAAACAGAGACGACAAGCAGCATACGCACCGCGACACTTGATAGTCTCGCTCTTCCAAAAATATCATTTATAAAACTTGATGTAGAAGGGCATGAGTTAGAAATGTTACAAGGTGGAACTGCGACCATTCTCAGAGACCTCCCTGTTGTGCTGTTTGAATTCAGTCCTGTGTTTTTTCAAGGAAATAAACAACAGCACAGTAAAGAGCTTCTACAGTTTTTTACTGAAAAAACGTACACCCTGTACGACCTTGAAGACAACAACGTATGCGTACGTGATATAGATACTTTTATAGAGTCGTTTGGGAACGGTAAAAGATCTCAAACAAATATTCTTGCACTCCCTTCTTAAAGAGAGACCCACTTACCCATAGCAGGCTCAGTGCCGTAGTTCACCATTGGCATATGCCCTCCATAGTAGTAGAGGTAATACTTTGGTGCCTGCCAGATCTTTGCTACATCTCCTGCATATTCAAACTTGTCTGACACGAGATCATTTCGTACAAAGAAAGCGTTGCCTCCAATAAGGTCGCAGCACACGAGTGTATACCCCTTCTCTTTTGCAAGTTCATTAATCGTGTGTAGCGATGACCCGAAAAAGTTACTGCCATTCCATGAACTCACAGACTCATCTTGAAGGAAATGCATGCCTGGTGGGTACGCTGCGTTATATTCAATCACAATAACACGAGGCTTGATAACAGTGAGTGCCTTCCACACGTAATAATCATTACCGTCTATATCAATAGACATAAGATCAAGGTCTTGTGGCACCCCGAGCTCAGTAACTGTGTCATTTATGTTCTTTGACGTAATCATACTTTGCAATACCGTGAGCTTGCCTTGAATAATTGATGTAGAGAACAAGTCTTTATACACATCTACATAATTACCCCCATCAATCCACCACCCTTTCCACCCTTGAAGTAATAATGCGATGGTGTTGTTTTCACTTCCAGCACCAGCACCAAACTCAAAAAAAGTTTTAGATGTTACACCGATACGATTAAAAATTTCTCGAATGATGCCATCTTCACCGTGTTGCGAATATATTTTATGTTCACACTTGTTGAGCGGGTTAATCGCATCCTTTTTTAGTCGCTCTATTTCTCGGGCAGATTCAAGATGCCACATATTACGAGAATAGTTAAAAAACCACTGCAAGCGAAGATAGTATTTGGTGAAAAAAGATTTCATAATAAAGCGATTATACCACTATTTTGTATATCCAAATAACCCTTTAATAAATCCCAGAATACGCACGTCTTTGGAGCTTGCTGCCTGCACTACCTGGGGCGCGGTAGTGGTCGCGGCCTGTACTTGCTTTACTGTGCTATGAGGAGGTGTGCGTACTACGGACGCTTTCTTTACTGTGGCAGACGAGGTCGCCGCACCTGCAACCATTGGCACCCGTACACTTGTTGTCGTAGCAGCAGGTGTGGTCGTTGTACTGTTTCGAGCTTGATACCTACTCGCGACGGAGTGGTCAGGAAATAAAAGTGCAATGTTTGTGAACGCCGGGAGCGTGCTTGTCGACATACCAAGCGAGCTTCCTAAAAATCTTGTAGTCGAGCTCGCTGCTATGATCGTATACTTTGGTATAAAAAACATACCACCATCTGATCGAATAACCC
This sequence comes from uncultured Candidatus Saccharibacteria bacterium, assembly GCA_964461165.1. Lineage (GTDB taxonomy): Bacteria > Patescibacteriota > Minisyncoccia > Phycocordibacterales > UBA5272 > UBA11704. The sequence goes on from CAYWTC010000009.1 coordinate 15,040, forward strand.
ACCCAGACATATCAAGTTCATATGGGGAACTATTAGTAATGTCTACATATGGACCAGCGACATCATTACCGTATGACGTAATAGCAACCTCCGGCGACACGACAAATATTCTCATTTTTTCTTTACTAAAAAGCGTATCACTTTCTGCAACCACCGAAGCAATATAAACCCCGGGGTACCCATATGTGTACGCCACACTTTTACCCTGACGATTACCACCTTCACCAAATGACCACGAAAATAGTACGTTATCTATCGCCTTACCAGAACTGGTGACAGACTTCACAGCAAATGTAGCAGCCGCACCCGCAACGACAATCTGAGGAAGCGCTGGTAGTAAATTTATATCTGGTGCTGGCGGCACAATGGGAGACCCGGTCGATGCCACCACTTGAGAAGGTGGTGTCGATGTCGCCACAGTCGTGGTCGCTGTGGTGGTGCCGGAGGATGCACTGTTTGCCTGGCCTGGTGTTGCGACTCCGCCAACCCATGACCCACTTATCAACGACAAGGTTGTTCCATCATCAGCCCCACCGAGACTTCCGCTGTATATAATCGAGTCGATAGCATTAAGCGCTGAATCTTTTATGATAAGTTGTTCACCCGAGTTACTTAGTGAAAAGCTACTATCGTATAACACCCCAGTGTAGCTTGGGTAGTCAATTAAAAACTTTTGTGGATTATCAGCAATCACTGCGTATGAGCCAACTGCCACAGTCGTACCACCGGACGACGAAGTAATGCCGTGATTAGTTGCACTTTCAAAAAACTTCCACACAGTAAAATCTATTGCACTACCCGTATCGTTATACACCTCTATCCACTCTCTTCCCGCATCAGACCCTTGTGGGTCATACATAATCTCACTTATCTGCACAGCATATACCATACCGTAACTGACACATATGCTTATGATGGTGAGGAAGTATTTTTTCATGCACGTTCATCTACAAGCTTTAAAAGAATATCTTCTGGCACCTCTTTTTTTACAAGCTTTGAATCATCTGTTTGAAGTGATGGCTCTTCTCGGAGAGCTTTTGCCAAGGCTTCTTTAAGAGAGATGTTCGGCTTGTGATCATCAAGAGGTCTCTCTGGTGCAGGTGCACGCTCTTGTGACATTTCTTTCCGAGGAGCTTCTTGGCGAGGTCTCTCACTGTCTCTTCGTCTATCATCTCTTCGCTCACCATTTTGCCGCTGCGTATCTCTGGGTGCAGGATTTCTATCGCGCCGAGGAGCATCATACTCTCTTCTCTCTTCTTTTTTAACCTCTCTCATAGGAGTCTCCGCACGAGCCATTGACGGTGTGTGTGGTTCAGCATCTTTACGCACCTCTTTCTTCACTTCTTCTTTTTTATATAACGTATAAAATTCTGCAATCTCTTGCTCTACCTCACGAAGGTGTCGCCCATATGTCGCCCGAGAGTTGCTTACGACTACCTGGTGATATGATTTTGCCGGTTTCACAATTGGGTCTAATGTCTTTGCAGAAAACGGCTTCGACCCCACCCCGTCGATCATAAGTCGCAAATATATTTGATGGGCCGAGAGGTTCACAATGTCGTCCATGATAAAGTATGGCGCAAATTCTTTTTCAAAAATCTCTGCATCAGTCGCTCCGACACGAAATGTGATCATCGTACCTACGTTACCAAACACTGCGGCTTTTACCTCATCTTCCATTTGCTCGATATATTGATGGGCAACCGTAAGAGCTAAGTTGTACTTACGAGCCTCTGAAAGAATCGACGCGAATGACTCATTGGCAAAGTTTTGAAATTCGTCAACATAAAAATAAAAAGGAGGGAGGTTTTCAAGCTCGTACGGGCCAGCATCTGCTCGCGACATCGCAGCAAGGTATATTTTTGTAATAAGGAGTGAGCCGATAAGGTTCGCATTCCCCTCACCCACCTTTCCCTTAGAAAGGTTAACGATGAGAATCTTCTTTTCATCCATAACCTTACGAAGGTCAAAAGATGTTTTCTGCTGGCCGATAATATTACGAATGAGTGGGTTAGATACGAATTGTCCAACTTTGTTTTGAATAGCAGGAGCTGCTTCCGCTGCGAAACGATCTGTATAGCTCGCATATTCATTAACCCAAAAATCACGCACCGTTGGGTCTGTAACATTCGACACGATAAATTTACGATACTCTTTATCGGTGAGCATGCGATTCACCCCCAACAGGGACTGTCCGTCATTTTCCAGAAGCGCAAGAATGATATTGTTCAAAATATATTCCATACGAGCAGAAAACTGATCCTTGAAGAGCTTTTTAAATGCCGCCATGATACCGTTCGCGACGAGGTGTCTCTTTTCAATGTCTACTTTTTCAAGCACATTGAGCCCTATCGGACTCTCTGTATCAAATGGGGCAAAATAGATGACGTCTTTTACTCGATGTTCGGGAATAAAATCAAGAAGCTTTTCTGCAGTTGATCCGTGTGGATCGATAAAGCAAAGACCTTCTCCATTTTGAATATCTTGCACAGCCAAATTTTCAAGCAATGTCGACTTACCCATACCCGTCTTACCGATGATATAGGTGTGGCGAGTGCGGTCATTTTCTTTAATGCCAAATGTCAGCTGCTTGTTACGAAAGTCGATGCGACCAATGTAGGTGACTTTATCTTTATGAGGAGTATGTTCTGACATGAAAATAGTATACAGCGCGGAGAGCTAAGCTGAAAGTGTGAACCAGATAATCTTAAATAATAAAGCCGCCGCGTTGCCGCGGCGGCGCCACCCCAGAGGGGTTAGATGGCTTTCATGATTGACTCTTTTTATTCGACAACATCTTGGCGTAGGCAAGTTCGGCCACTACAGTCAATTTACTTTGTGCGATAGCAGCTTCAATATCAGCGTAAAGCTCTTGGCTGCTGGACAATGTGACAGCTCTTCGTTGAACGGCTCCGACGAACCTTGAAAAGCTACTTGATACTTTTGCGTCGTAAAAACCAGTGACCTCACAAAACCTGGCAATGAGGATAAGGATGGACTCAAGCGGCTCTCCTTCTACTTGCATAGGTTTTTTTACATGTGCTTCATTAAAACTTTCAAAAAAAGCACTGAGCATCATCGCAACTGCCACCCTCTGAATCCTGCTCAATTCATGTAACATTGGGTTGGACAGTTGCTTTATTGCGTCCTTAAGAACCGCCTTGAGCAGAAAACTTTCACCGCCAAAACTACTAACACTGTTCTCTTTTTCGGGCTTCATGCCATACAGCTTTGCTGCGAACATGTATGCCGTACCGCATGTGCGCTCTGTGCGCCTCTTATGAATTCCAGGCGCCACTTGTTTTCCCCAGTGGGCACACCACCAGTAACGGCTGTACTCAAAGTAGATGCGAAGGAGTCGCTCGTACACCTTTTCTCCACCAATCAAAAGTGTGCCGTCGTCATCGTAAAGGATAGTATCCCTGAGCAGGGCCCGGGTACGCAGACTAGAAGGTTGAACGAAACTGGTGCGACGCAAGAATATGAACAGCCTGCGCCCTGGCCTCGCTTAACTGTGTATCCCACAAAGCTTCCAGCACCTCTTCAAGGTTGAACCTACCCTCGCGTGCTGTGAACAGCATTTGAACCGGGCGTTTTTCAGAGGGCTTCCGCCCGCTTAACCTAAATGTAGACATAGCAACTTCCTTTCCCTTAGGGAACAAACAATGAACATCCCCCAGAATCCCAGGGGCATATCCACCCTACCTTTTTTAATATGAAAAAGCAAAATAAGATCTCTCTACAAGCCTCACGACAAGTTACTGAACCTTTAAAGCTCCCGGGGTGTATTTATTAGATGGGTCCCACAGCATCCACGATGTTACTCCGAGTGACTCTCCTGCTTGTATTTGAGCACGCACCATATCCGCAGTGTACACAGCCCCCATATTAAAATCTTGATACCACGGACGCAGCTTTAGGCGAACCGTCGACGTAGACTGCCCCGTAGAACTCGCCACCTCGTCTGCAATGCGAAGTGCCCCTTTCATTGCTTCTGTAATTACTTCCTTTGGTCGTGCCGCTGGCTGCGCATATCCAAATGTTCCCGGTGCATAGTGTGACGGGTACACCATTGGCGCGACATAATCAAAATATGTTAGTGCTGCGTGTAAGTCTTGCCCTATGACAGGGATATCTTGTGTAGATGTTGTAATAATGCCAAACACGTCTCCTGAAACAGGGATACCTTCTGCACGAAATGCGTCCGTCACATATTTATAAAACTCACTCACCACACCCACTCTGTCTGTGTGTGCGCGCTCTTTACTATGAGGAAACATGAGTCCGTCGTACACCCCTTCTGTAGAAAACCGTATGTAGTCCAGATTGATTTCGTCAAAACCAATATCGTGAGCTTCTTTACCGATACCAATAACATAATCCCACATAGCCTGCGAGCCAGTATCTACCCACGCCTCACCTTTCTTACTTTTCCAAAGACTTCCATCTTGCTTCTGCACTGCATCTTGTGTGTGTAGACCTGCATAGTGCTGATCTTGGAATACTGCCACACGACCAATGACATAGATATCATGCGAGTGTAGCTCCTTCACAAACTCTTCCAGGTCTCCCTTTTTCATTCTTCCGTTCCAGGTAACCGTCCCTGTATTGTCCTTTACGTCGATAACGACAGCGTTTAACTCTGTCGTCGTTATAAGCTTAACGAGACGCGCTCGCACAGACGGAGTACTCGCGACCCAGCTCGACATGTATAACGCTTTGACCTGAGCAGGTGGGGCTACATGCACAATAGGAGGTGGCACGACCACTGTGTCTACGGTCGATGATGCCACAGCACCCTCAGCAACATACTCTTGCGATGCGGAATCAAACCAGCCACTTTGTGCAGCTACCACGATCACAGCACCCGATACTACGAGCGCGACAAGATACTTCATGAGACGAGAGAATGTTCGTCTTGTGCGACTTTTACAGATTCATCTTTATGCTTTTTTCTCATATCAAGCGTACTAATATACAAAAGAATACCAGCAATCACGATAGCTACTTCTTTAAAAACTGTCGGTACATAAAGCCATGGGAAGAGAATAAGGAGCACAGCTACAGTTCTTTGAATGCCGAGTGGTGTCATAATTCGCTCAGTATATAATAAGTAGTATCGTGTTGCTAGTGGGGCGAAACCGTACGGTTTCGCCCCACGGTATCCCCACCCCACTACGCTTTATCTCCCTTCCACAATCACGACGAACTCTCCTCGTACTTTATCTGTGTGATCTTTAAAATATTGCAAAACTTCCTGCGCACTACCACGCACCACCTCTTCATACATCTTTGTAAGCTCTCGAGCCACAACAATGCGACGAGATTTTTCTTCTTCTGTACCACAAACATCCGCCAAAGACTGCAACGTCTTTTCTATGCGATGTACTGACTCGTAAAATATAGAAGTTCTGTCACTTTCTGCAATGGTAGTAAAGAGGGTTTCTCTTCCCTTCTTGTGGGGCATAAATCCATAAAAGGTAAACGATGAGGATGTTATACCAGAAGCCGATAGTGCTGTTATAAGCGCGGACGCACCTGGTAATGCCACAACCGTCACATCTGGTAACTCATTTCGTACTCGATCAACCAAAAGCACACCAGGGTCAGAAATAGTTGGTGTGCCAGCATCTGATATGAGTGCGAGTGATTTTCCTTCTGCGAGCATCGCGAGAGATTTCTCAATATTTTTTATTCCTGTCTGAGCGTAAAACACGGACGTCGGTGTTGTAATCTCATACTCTTGGAATAGCCGCTGTGCAGCAGATGTATTTTCACACAAGACCATATCAGCCTCTTTCAAAACACGAATAGCTCGAAGTGTCATGTCTTCGAGATTACCTATTGGAGTGGGGACAATGTAAAGCGTACCGTTCATAAACTGCATACTAGCATAAAAAATACGCAGCGGTACAACGCTGCGTAATGTGGTATTCCACACCTTCACGGAAGAATATCAAATTGCCACACCGGGAAAAACAACGAGCAGTAGCGTCGCTCTGCTTTCAGGTCGACCCTAATCGCAGTCGAACACGCACCATGAGGTTCAGCCCGCAGGTCAGCAATGGGGTACGGTAAAGGGCGTAGCTCAAGAATGGTGACCCCTCGCTGTAAACATTCGAAAAGCCCGGGATCTTCAATCTCAAGGTTTGAACTTGAGCCCACTCTTTGATATAGCATGTACACCTTCGTGAGACCCTCATGAAGCCTGACTTCTTGTCCAACACAATATTCCTGGTGCGCCATCTCTGGCGCTTGTGCACTTTCTGTCATGATCGTATCTCCTATCTTATTGGAAGATACATCATTATCTAACTTTTGTCAATGTTTGTAACTATAATTCTATAACCTTTGGAAGTACATCATCTATACCATTCACGTATGTTTCAAATACCTCGGAGTTCTTTGTTGTAAAAACTTCCAAAGACAACCTATCCCCTTGCTGAGCCGTGAGCACTCCCGGCACATAGTGCGCAATATTAATAAATGTAACAACGAGCCCTACACAGCGCTTATCAATATATTCTTGTATGAGCGGATAGTGTGTGCACGCAAGAATGACATGTGAAATATTGTGTCCAATAATGTAGTCAACGAGACTATCAATCTCTTCGTCTATTTCTATCTGATGTCCCGTCTCTATAGCATATGCTAAGTGAGATGATGCAAGTACCTGAGGATTCCACGCTGCATAGATATCTTGATAGACATGCGTGGCAAGCGTAGCTGTAGTACCATATACAAGCACCGAAGCATTCTCTGGAAGGGCGGGTTTTGCAGCCGCAGCAAAGGCCCGCATGTCGATATACCGCGATCTCTCAATCGAGAGCGATTCCAGGAGTGCATCTGTCTCTAATGTAGACAAGCTGTTACATGCACTGATAAAAATGTCGACATCCTTTTGCTGTAAAAAACTTAATAGGTCTCTCGTACATGACGTGAGTTCGTCTTTGGTCTTGTTACCATATGGGGCCCGCAAAGAGTCACCCACATACACATACTCTGCGCGCACGTGCGCATACAGCTCTTTGAGTACAGAGAGCCCTCCCACACCTGAATCAAATAATCCTATACGTAATGACATCGCCCCATACTACCACACACATGAAAAAAGGCCGACGTGGTCGACCTTTTCCTCCAAGCGGTTTGACCTCTCAGAGATGATATTCCCCGCGATCACCTTCACACGGAATGTGGTGAGGATACTGCGGGATAGTGCCTGTCGGCCGAGTCATGGCAAGAGCTGCCCCGAGGAGACTGTGTGATCTCTTCGGATGTCTGCGGTGACCTTTACGGTTTACAGGCTGTTTATGTTTTTTAATCGGCGGCAAAAGAACTTCCTCATTGTTTTTTAACATTTTATTTTGTTATATACAAAATAAAATCGGCAGCCGGAATGCTGTCGACTCATACATAATACCATAAAAAGCGTTACAGCGCAAATATAAAACCGGGCTGCAAGCAGTCCGGTTTTTTCTGGCACCACCACATTACTGGGGCACCACCTCAAACTCATCCACCCGAAAGCGGAGAATCTGCAGATCGGCAGACCCGCGCACTTGAAGCGCGCGAATGCTGCTGTGATCGTCGTTTTGACAGACGGCAATCACAACCAACCCGGAAACGGTTCTGAGCGACTGCACGAGGTAGTTCGCGAGAGCAGCTTCGGAGGGTTGGTATACCCCGCCCTTACGGACGAGTACGACCGGTACAGCCCCTTCGCGGAGCCGTACACGGTTGCCGACACAAATTGTCGGCGTTTCAAGAGCTGACAGGGTCTGCATGGCGGACCTCCTTTCAAGACACACTATACATACTTATAATAACTATGTCAAGTATTACCCTATTCTGTTTACTTCTTGTTCGAGAGTAATACCCGTTGCCTCAAATACAGCCCCTCGTATACTGCCAGCAAATGCATCCACATCATCCGCGCTAGCAGTACCATCGTTGACAATTACAAGCGGCTGCTTATCCCACGTTCGCAAGTCTCCAATTTTTACCCCTTTCATGTGCGCCACATGTTCTATGAGCCATGCAGCTGAAATCTTGTACCCACCCTCCACTTCATGAAGAGCTATGTTTGTATGCTGCACGCGGAGGCTCTCCCCTTCTTCGCGTGATACCGTTGGGTTTTTAAAAAAAGATCCTGCGTTTGCATACTCTTTCCAGTCTGGAAGTTTTGCGCGACGTACATCAATAACCGCCTGACGTACATCAAGTGGTGTAAGCATCTCTCGTGCAAGCAATGCGTCAAGTGGCTTGTATGTCAGCTTTGGGTGCGCCACTGATGATAACGCGAGCGTGACAGCTGTAATAACATATCGTTCAGTGTCATGTTTAAATAAAGACATTCTATATCCAAACTGACACGCTTCCTTATCAAGCACAACAAATATGTCGCTGTGTGTATCGTATGCCTCTAATGATACAAAGCTGTCTGCAAACTCTACTCCATATGCCCCGATGTTTTGCACCGGAGCTGCACCCACAGTACCTGGTATGAGAGACAGGTTTTCTATACCCCAAAAGCCATGCGAAACCGCCTGAGACACGAGGTCGTCCCACACCTCTCCGGCAAAAGCTTTCACCTCACACCCAGACGACGTAAGACGAAACTCTATACCATTAAGACACAGTTTAACGAAAAGGTACTTTGATAAATCTTGACCAAAGTATGTATTAGTTCCACCCCCAAGAATGTGTACAACCTTCCCCTCCTTTCGTGCATATGAAAAAGCTTCTTGCAGTTGAGAGACTGATGTTACCGTACACAACAAACCGTCACCTCCAACATGAAGTGACGAATAGTCTGCGAGAGATACAAGATTATATTCCATTACTCCATACTAACAAAAGAAATAAAGTCCCGCACCTATATAAAATGTTTATTCGTAAACGCGTAACCAGAGCTTGATTTTAAATATTTCTCAAAGTTGTAAGCTTTTTCCTTGTCTTCAAAAGCAGAGTACCAAACTATTCTATGGAAGCCACCTTTTGTGGTTCTGGTCTTACCACTATTATGTTGGGCAAGTCTTGTTTTTAAATCATGGGTAACACCAATATACTTCTCACCTTCTGTATTCTTGAGAATGTAGACATAGTACATAATCTAAGTATAGCCCCACTTCGCTAAAGCTACGCGAGGGCGCTACCACTTCTCTCTCATATTACATAATGCTTTCTAATATAAACCTTTTCTTGTTTGTGTTTTCGGTGCGTGCACCGCGAAGCTACAATTCCAGACAAGTAAAACTTGTCTGGAATTGTAGCGAAGTGGTGCGCGATCTTGGGGTCGAACCAAGGACCTTTCGAGTATCAGTCGAATGCTCTAGCCAACTGAGCTAATCGCGCAAATATCTAGAACACAATGTAGAAGCAATAGGCGTATTACACATATCCTACAACCTTTCTCTCTATGTTCCGAGTCAAAATATACTACCACAAAATATATCATGAAGAAAGCCCAGGCGCATGCGCCCGGGCTTTACCGTGTGACCACTTCATGCGGTCACAGCAAGAATGTTCTGGATGAACTTCACCCAGCTAGAGATCCCCGTCAACGACTGGAACCATTCGAACTGTGGCGCGTAGGCAATCAGGCCCAGAGCGGCGCAGCCGATAATGATCACCACGCCACTGGTGCGACCAGGGTCGTTACCCCACTCGCAATTCTTCGCCAGAGGCTCTGGCGCAATGTCGCACCCCTGCCTATGCAAAGAGTACGCGGGCAGTACCGGTTCAACGAGCCGGGACTCGTGTAGTCGTCGCGCGTAGCGGACAGCAGACTCCGAAAGATGATAACTCATGGAAGGAACTCCTAAGTTGGTATAAAATAATTATACAATAAAAAATACCTATCGTCAATGCCTTGCAAAACCTTGTGTTATAAGGTAGAAATGAGGGACATTGTTCATTTAGAGGGTCTGTTATGAAAATAAATCCTAATCTTCGTTCGACGATGAAAGGGTGGAGGTTTTCCATCATCACAGCCGATGAAGATATTCTGGCGGCAATCGCCGCCTACGCGAATGAGGATATCGAACAAGCCCACGTGCCGTCTTCGGTATCTATCGGCAGCATCATGGTTGACGGCAAGCAACTGGCGGCGCTCATCGTGTCGTTTGATACTGCCGAACATGTTGCAGACACGTTTCTGGACACAGGCAGAAAATTCACGACTCGTTACAAACAAGTCTCAAGGCCGTGGACTGTGTGGAGCAGAGCCTGTAATCACGAAAAACAGCAAACGAATGACGACCTGTTTAGCGGCAGACTCTCTTACAACAAGAGAACAAAGAGTGCCTAAACGCCTCCCCGAGCAATGAGCTCGGGTGTTTTTATTGATGACGGCAAAATACCTCGGGGATTTCCCGAGGTATTTTATCTTGTACAACAACATTACACATTGGCATTAATCTTTCTTTTGTCACGTTCTAGCGCTTGCGCGACTTGTGATACGTTTCGCTGTATCGCGAGTGTTGTTGATAGCAAACACCATGCTTATAAGAATTGAAAACAACTCTATCGACAAATTCATACACCCTATAAATAGGTATGCAGAACGATTTCACATTGAATTAATCCACGACCAGCTTCCGCTAGCCGTGCCTTGTTACG